>CALMUC010000186.1 GCA_937872845.1 uncultured Lachnospiraceae bacterium
CAAATGTTACACGAACTGTTGTTCTGATATCTGCACCTTTCATCGGTCCATTTGACTGTCGCTCTCTTGAACCACCGCCAAACATATCACCAAAAATATCGCCAAAGATATCGCCCATATCTGCAAAATTAAAATCACCAAAACCTTCTCCGCCAGCATTTGGATCAAATGCTGAGAAGCCAAATTGATCATATTTCTTGCGCTTCTCAGGATCACTTAGAACAGCATAGGCTTCGTTTACTTCCTTAAACTTTTCTTCAGCTTCTTTATCACCCGGATTGACATCCGGATGATACTTTTTAGCAAGCTGTCGGAACGCTTTTTTTAAATCGGCATCGGAAGCATCTTTAGAAACTCCAAGGACTTCATAAAAATCAATCTTATCTGCCATAATGAGTCACCTTTTTTATAATTAGACTTCTTTGAAGTCTCCGTCAACAACATCTCCACCATCAGCATTAAAGTCAGGAGTTCCGGCACCAGTTCCGGCATTCGCTCCAGGGCCGCTCTGCTCATAAAGTTTTGCAAATAAATTCTGTGCTGAAGTCATAAGAGTTTCTTTACCAGCCTTAAGTTTTTCAACATCATAGTCTGAAAGATTATCAATATCAGTTGATGCAATAATATCTTTAAGAGCCTTAAGATCATCTTCTACTTTCTTTTTATCATCTCCGACGAGCTTGTCTCCAACCTCATTAAGAGCCTTCTCTGTCTGGAATACAAGTGCATCTGCATCATTACGTGCTTCAACACCCTCTTTACGTTTCTTATCTGCTGCTTCATAAGAAGCTGCATCTTTTACAGCCTTATCAATTTCATCATCAGACATAGATGTTCCAGATGTAATAGTAATATGCTGTTCACGGCCTGTGCCTAAATCCTTTGCAGATACATTTACAATACCATTGGCATCTATATCAAATGATACTTCAATCTGCGGAACACCACGACGAGCAGGAGCTATTCCATCAAGTCTGAAACGTCCAAGAGACTTATTGTCTTTTGCAAATTCACGTTCACCCTGTACAATATTTATATCAACTGCATCCTGATTATCCTGAGCTGTTGAGAAAATCTGACTCTTATGTGTAGGAATTGTAGTATTTCTTTCAATAAGATGTGTAGCTATGCCTCCCATAGTCTCAATTGAAAGAGTAAGAGGAGTGACATCAAGAAGAAGAACATCTCCGGCACCTGCATCACCTGCAAGTTTTCCGCCCTGTACACATGCACCAATTGCAACACACTCATCAGGATTTATACCCTTAAACGGATCTTTTCCTGTAAGCTGTTTTACAGCAGCCTGAACAGCAGGCACACGTGTAGATCCACCTACAAGAAGAACCTTATCTATATCCGCCTGTGTAAGTCCGGCATCATCAAGAGCTTTTTGAACAGGAACCTTTGTTCTCTCTACGAGATCAGAAGTAAGTTCATCAAATTTTGCTCTTGTAAGATCCATATCAAAATGCTTAGGACCATCTTCTGTTGCTGTAATAAAAGGAAGGTTAATATTTGTAACTGTCTGTGATGAAAGTTCTTTCTTGGCTTTTTCTGCAGCTTCCTTAAGTCTCTGCATTGCCATTTTATCACCTGAAAGATCTATGCCTTCTTTTTTCTGGAAATCTTCAAGCATATATTTCATGACAGAGTTATCAAAATCATCACCACCAAGACGTGTATCACCATTAGTGGCAAGAACCTCAATTACACCTTCACCAATTTCAATAATTGAAACATCAAATGTACCACCGCCAAGATCGTATACCATAATCTTCTGCTCTTTTTCATTGTCAAGACCATAAGAAAGTGCAGCTGCTGTAGGTTCATTTATAATACGCTTTACATCAAGACCGGCAATTTTTCCGGCATTTTTTGTTGCCTGACGCTGTGAATCTGTAAAATAAGCAGGAACTGTAATAACCGCTTCTGTAACTTTTTCACCAAGATATGCTTCCGCATCTGCTTTAAGTTTCTGAAGTACCATTGCCGAAATTTCTTCCGGTGAATATTTTTTATCATCAATTGTAACTTTATAATCAGTTCCCATATGTCTTTTTATTGATGAAATTGTCTTATCAGCATTTGTAACTGCCTGACGCTTAGCAGCATCACCGACAACTCGCTCACCATTCTTAAGGAAACCAACAACAGATGGTGTTGTTCTCTGTCCTTCTGAATTTGTAATAACAACAGGCTTTCCACCTTCCATTACCGCTACACATGAGTTTGTAGTACCTAAGTCAATGCCTATAATCTTACCCATTTTTATTCCTCCTAAATGAATTTTATTCATTTTAATCTAAAATTTATTTAAAATATTTGTGAACAGTTCTGTATTGAACTGATTCTTACTAATTTGCAACCTTTACCATGGCATGTCTGAGTACAGTATCTTTATACATGTACCCTTTCTGCATTTCCTCTATGATAATATTTTCACCTTGACTCTCATCTTCAACATGAATAACCGCATTATGAAAATTAGGATCAAACTGTTCTCCAACACAGTCCATAGGTATAGCACCTATCTTACCCATTTCATCTACAAGCTGTTTATATATTTTTTCTATTCCCTCAGAAAAAGAACCCTTTTGATCATCAGGAACAGTTGCAATAGCACGTTCAAAATTATCTACGATTGGCAAAATTTTTTCAAGTGTATCCTTAGCACCCAGGTCAAACATTTTTGCATTTTCTTTTGCATTACGCTGACGTGCATTATCAAATTCTGCTAAAAGCCTCGTATATTTTTCTTTATTTGCTTCAGCAAGTTCCTTTGCATTTGCAAGTTCCGTCATAAGCTGTTTATTTCCTCTGCGATTTTTTTTAGGAACCGGCTTTGGTCTTAAATCATCAGCTTTTTCTTTATCTTCTAAATCAACAGTCTTAACTTCAGCAACTTTTACATCAGTTCCCTCTTCAGCAACATCTGTCTCAACTGTTACTTTTTCTTCCTTAGGTTCTTCTGCTGCCGTTTTTTCAGCCTGCAGATCATGAAACTTATCAATCATCGATTCTGCCACTTTAGTTTACCTCATTTCCAATATTATTATCTGATTTATCTTCATCATTTCTGAGAGACTCATCACTATCATCACCATGCTGAAATATTGTATCAAGCTCATCAATCAGATTTTTTAGAGTTCCAACTACTTTCTTATAATCCATTCGCTTAGGGCCTATAATTCCGATTGTTCCCTTTGCTCCTTCAGGAAGCTGATATGTTGAAGTCACAACTGAGTAATCTTTCATATTTTGAACAGGAGATTCATCTCCAATATAAATCTGAATATTCTCGTCAGTATCATTTTCCTGTTTTTCAGTCTTCTCAGCAAGTTCGTTCAAGTCTTTTTTATCTTCAAAATTTTCAAGAAATTTTGTTGCCTGTGACAAATCTTCAATACCATCATATTTTAAAATATTTGAAGCTCCGCTTGTATAAATTGTACGCTGTTCTGCCTGATGCACAGCATCGACAATTCCTTCAAATATCTTTTCAAGTATATCTGTATATTCTCCTTGTCCGGCCTGTTTCTTCATTGTCTGCATCAATTCTATATTTATCTGATCAACCGAAATTCCCTGAAGAAATGTATTAAGCAGAAGATTAAACTTTAAAACTTCTTCATTACCTAAAGGTCTGTTAACACGAATCAACTGATTTCTTGCAACATTATCACCTACAACTATAACAGCAACCAATTTTTCTTCATCAACCTGAGAAAGCTGAATGAACTTAACCTGCTTGTCTTTTAGCGCCGGCATTGCCACCATTGTTGCATACTGCGTATTATATGCAAGAACTTTTGCCACTTGCATAAGAAGCGACTCAAGTTTATCCACACGTTTTAAAAGTGACACTTGTTTTGATTCTGAAGATGACTTTTCCTGCATTATCGTGTCTACATAAAATCGATATCCCTTATCTGTAGGTATACGTCCTGCAGATGTATGAGGCTGTACAATGTAGTTAAGTTCTTCAAGATCTGCCATTTCATTACGAATTGTTGCTGAACTGAGATTAAGATCAGGAAGCTTTGAAACCGTCCTTGAACCTACAGGTTCACCTGTTTCAAGATAATTTGCAATGATTGCAGTGAGTATTCTTTTTTTTCTATCATCCAAATCTTCGTAGGATGATTCCTGCTCAGCCATGTCATCACCATCTTTCCTTTATTAGCACTCAACATTTTCGAGTGCTAACCACTAGAAATAATATACGCCTGTTCTTTCTCTTTTGTCAAGAATATTTATAAAATTTTTAATCCAAATTTTATAATATTTTAATGCTTTTTCATTTTTTATCATCCATCAGAAAATCTGCCAGAATATAATTACTTACATCTATACCTGAATCCGTAAGCCATACATGTTCCTCATCGTAATCCATAAACCCTTGACTGGTATAATTGTTTATAATCTTTCCATAAACCGCAAACATATCTTTACCAAATCTTTCTTTGAAAATCCGGCGATTGACACCTTCCGTCATCCTAAGTCCAAGAAACATAAATTCTTCTATTTTTTTATTTATATACATAATAACAATATCATTACGAATTTCTTTAGATGCTGCCTCGTAAAGCAGATTTCCATCAGTTCCCTGTACCATTTCTTTTTTCACATCACTCATAGTGGTAAGATAGCGTTCAATATCAGTCGTATTAGTATATCTTTCTCCTTTGAAAAATGAAGCAGCACTTATACCAAATCCAATATACTCACCACCTGTCCAGTATACCGAATTATGTCTGCTCTCATATCCTGAAATACTGTAATTAGAGATCTCATAGCGCCTGTATCCTGCAGATTCCAATATTTTTTTTGTCATAGTATACATTTTACGATCAGTATCTTCATCCGGAATCAAATTCAGTAACTCTTCATTTGATGCAAGAGGTGTGCCTTCTTCTACCTGAAGAGAATAACATGATATGTGTTCCGGATGAATTTCCGTAACTCTTGTTAATGTATCCACAAAACTATGAATGGTCTGACCTGGTACTCCACTCATTATATCAACGCTTATATTTTTAAATCCGGCACGGCGTGCAAAATCATAACTCTGAAGAAATTGATTAAAATCATGAATTCTTCCTAATGTTTTTAAAATATTATCATCTGCACTTTGCATTCCAATCGAAATTCTGTTAATTCCATAACCTAAATAATGAAGCAGATCATTATATCTGATTGTTCCCGGATTCGCTTCTATAGTGATTTCTGGAAACCTGTCAACTGTAAATGTATCTTTTACTGCTGCCAGAATTTCTCCAATCATTGACTCATCTAAAATGCTCGGTGTACCGCCCCCAAAATAGATTGTTTTTACAATATATCTGTTTGCAAAAGGACTGTACATTTTAATTTCATCTATAATTGCTCTGACATATTGTGCCATTAATGTTGTTGAACATTTTTCGAATGATTTAAAATCACAATATATACATTTTTTTACGCAAAAAGGTATATGAAAATATAAACTCAGATTTTTCTTCACAAGCAACCCCTTATACCAAATTATATCAACTGATTACACGCCCAAAATATAAAACCAATGACACTCATACTCTAAAATCATTTTTTGAAGTGGCGAATACTACTGATCATCATCCAGTTTTAATACTGCAAGAAAAGCACTCTGCGGAACTTCTACAGATCCGATTTCACGCATTTTTTTCTTACCTTCCTTTTGTTTTTCGAGAAGTTTTCTCTTTCTGGAAATGTCACCGCCATAACATTTAGCAAGGACATCCTTGCGAAGAGCCTTTATTGTTTCACGAGCTATGATTTTTCCTCCAATAGCAGCCTGCACCGGGACTTCAAAAAGATGCCTAGGAATTTCAGTTTTTAATTTTTCACACATTTTACGTCCACGTTCGTATGCAGAGTCTGAAAATACAATAAAAGACAATGCATCTACTGATTCATGGTTTATAAGTATATCAAGTTTTACAAGTTTAGAATTTTTATATCCCTTTAATTCATAATCAAACGATGCATATCCTCGAGATCTTGATTTCAATGCATCAAAAAAATCATATATAATCTCATTTAAAGGCATTTCATATTTTAATACAACTCGTGACTCTTCCAAATACTCCATGCTCTTATATATACCGCGCCTCTCCTGACATAACTTCATTATAGCGCCCGTGAATTCTGAAGTTACAATTATTTCAGCATCCACAATAGGTTCTTCCATATAATCTATCTCCGAAAGGTCTGGAAGATTTGAAGGATTAGTAAGTTCAATTAATGTTCCATCCGTTTTATGGACCTTATAAACGACGCCAGGAGCTGTTGTTATTATGTCCAGGTTATATTCTTTTTCAAGTCTTTCTTCGATGACCTCTAAATGCAGAAGTCCCAAAAAACCACATCTGAAACCAAAACCAAGGGCAATAGATGTTTCAGGTTCAAATGATAAAGATGCATCATTTAATTGAAGTTTTTCAAGTGAATCTTTGAGTTCAGCATATTTCGCACCATCTGCAGGATAAATTCCGCAGTAAACCATAGGTTTTGCTTCCTTATAACCCGGAAGTGCTTCTAAGCACGGGTTATCAGCATCCGTAACAGTATCTCCAACTTTTGTTTCTCTTACATCTTTTAAAGAAGCCGTTATATACCCAACCATCCCGGCAGATATTTCGTCACATGGAATAAATCGTCCTGCACCAAAAAATCCTACCTCTACAACCTCAACCTCTGTTCCTGTCTGAAACATTTTTATCCGTGATCCCTTATGAATAAAACCATCAAAAACACGAACAAATATAATTACACCCTTATATGAATCATATAAACTATCAAATATAAGTGCCTTGAACGGTGAATTTAAATCACCATTTGGAGCAGGTATATCTGTGACAATTTTTTTTAATACAGCCTCAATATTTATTCCCATTTTTGCTGAAATAAGAGGTGCATCATCTGCCGGAAGTCCGATCACATCTTCTATTTCTTTTTTTACGCGGTCAGGATCCGAAGATGGAAGATCTATCTTATTTATAACAGGAAATACCTCAAGATTATGATCAATTGCAAGATAACAATTAGCAAGTGTCTGTGCCTCAACTCCTTGTGTTGCATCAACAATAAGCAGAGCTCCTTCACAGCATGCAAGTGATCTTGAAACTTCATAATTAAAATCGACATGTCCAGGAGTATCTATAAGATTAAATATATATTCATCTCCATCATCTGTCTTATATATAATTCGAACAGCCTGCGATTTGATTGTAATTCCACGTTCACGTTCAATTTCCATATTATCAAGAACCTGATTCTGCATCTCACGTTCAGTAAGTGTTCCTGTTTTTTCAATAATTCTGTCTGCAAGTGTTGACTTGCCATGATCTATATGTGCTACTATACAAAAGTTTCTGATTTTTTCTTGATTTAAATGTGCCATATTTTTCTCTCAGTCTTAAAATATTTTTATAATAAAACAAATCCATAACACGAATTTTATTTAACTGATGTTCTGCTATATTTTTTACATTTCATCCGAATCCATAATTATTGTAAATGGTCCATCATTATAAATTTCACATTTCATATCAGCACCGAACGAACCACTTTTCACTTTTAATGTATTTTCATATTCATCAGGCAAAGATGTATCATTCAAAAGTGCCCGGCATTTTTTTAAAATATATTTATAAATATCTTCAGCACTTTCAGGCTCTCCTGCTTTTATAAACGAAGGTCTGTTGCCATGTGAAACATCTGCATAAAGTGTAAACTGTGAAACAATAAAAATTTCTCCCTGTATTTCATCCATATGACCATCGTTTGAAATTTTTAAAATATGACAGATGTCTCTATTTATTTTACCATTCTCATCACAAAATATACGTAGTTTTAAAAGTTTACCAACCATTTTGTCTGCAGTTTTATAAGTATCCAAATCCTCTATTCCAACCAAAACAAAAAGACCATCTTTTATTTTACCGATATTTATTCCATTTGTCACAACCGATGCTGCAGTAACACGCTGAATAACAAATTTCATCAAACACCCCCGGATATTCATTTAAATTTCAAAGCATTAACTCTTCTATAATAAACGATTTTACATGCCTTTTTCAACTGAAAGTAAAAGTAAATTATTTTAAAGTTTCTAAATTCTGTGTTAGGATATCTTATGAAAATATACAATAAAGAGGGCATAGTATGAGTGAAACAATCAATAAAAATAATACACAATTTAAACATTCAATGATACTGCTTCTGACAGCATTAATCTGGGGAACAAGTTTTGTTGCTCAGTCAACAGGTTTGAAGCTGATCGGGCCATTTTCATTCACCGCGCTCAGAATGCCTCTTGGTGCCGCAGTACTTATTCCATTTATATGTGCAGAATATCACCGAAACAAACAGGCATTCATCAAACATGATTCAAAAAATGCTTCATATAATCTAAAGAAACTTTATAAAGACTCAATATATGCAGGAATTCCTATAGGTATTCTTTTATCAATTGCAAGTAATCTGCAGCAGCTAGGCATGCTTCATGCTTCTGCAGGCAAAGCTGGTTTTATTACTGCTTTTTATATTGTTCTTGTTCCAATATTCGGAATTTTTCTTCATAAAAAAACAGGATTAATAACATGGATCAGCGTATTCACAGCGCTTATCGGTCTATATTACCTATGCATCGGGCATTCAAAAATCAGCAATATTGACATTTTTGATATATTCCTTCTATGCTGTGCCATTTTCTTCTCGCTGCATATATTGACAGTTGATAAAATCGGCAGCAGAACTTCCGGGCTTGTAATGTCTGCCACTCAATTTATAATTGCCGGACTGATAAGTATTCCGTTTATATTCTTAATTGATAAACATTTACTTAACATGCCGCTCACAATTACAAATATATCAAAAGCTGCCATCCCAATCGGATACTCAGGATTATTAAGCTGCGGCGCCGCATATACACTTCAAATAATTGGTCAGCAAGGAGTAAATCCAACTCTTGCATCATTAATTATGTCTCTTGAATCTGTAACATCTGCAATTGCAGGATTTTTTATCCTTAACCAGAAATTAACAAAAGATCAGTTAACGGGATGTATTATAATGTTTGCAGCCGTCATACTTGCTCAGCTGCCATCCAAAGTTAGCTTTCATATATCATAATAATTAAAAGCATCGTTTTCAACACTATAATATTATTATAGATACATCATTAT
>CALMUC010000187.1 GCA_937872845.1 uncultured Lachnospiraceae bacterium
TTCATGTTGTTTACAGCTTCTACAACATTTGCTCCAACAACTTCCGGATTAGGAACAAACTTTACTTCCTGACCAAGAAGTTCTGATAAACGGACTGCAACAGGTGCAAGTGTCTTTGTTTTCTTATCTTCTTCCGTCTTAACCTTTCCAAGATGTGAACAAAGGATAAGTTTTCCACCATCAGCAATAAGTTTTTTCAGTGTAGGAAGAGCAGCAACAAGACGGTTTTCATCAGTAATCTTTCCATCTTTCATAGGAACATTAAAATCACATCTTACAAGTACTCTCTGTCCTCTTACATTAATGTCATCAACTGTTTTCTTATTTAATGCCATAATAAAAACCTCCATAAAATATTTCCAAACTGGACATTCATCAAATGTTCAAACAAATGCAAATATAAATTTCTACAAATAACTCAATATCTTTACAAAAATAAAAGGATCCGGTCCTTTAATAGACCGGACCCTCTTTAAGGTCTTTTTTCAGAAATCTGATCAACCTATGATTCACAAAATCTCTGAGATTTACTGTAACTCTGAGAAGTACTTAATTGTACGAACCATCTGGCTTGTATAAGAATTCTCGTTATCATACCATGAAACAACCTGAACAAGAGTCTTATCTCCCATTGAGAGAACCTTTGTCTGAGTTGCATCAAAGATAGAACCTGCTGTGCTGTTAATGATATCAGAAGAAACAATTTCATCAGTATTATACTCGAATGATTCTGTTGCTTCCTTCTTCATCTGAGCGTTAACTTCATCAACAGTTACATTTGCAGAAACTACTGCATCAAGAATTGTTGTTGAACCTGTAGGAACAGGAACACGCTGAGCAGCTCCGTTAAGCTTTCCGTCAAGTTCAGGAATTACAAGACCAATAGCCTTTGCAGCACCTGAAGATGCTGGAACGATATTTGCAGCGCCTGCACGGCCTCTTCTCTTAACACCATTTCTCTGAGGGCCATCAAGAATCATCTGATCACCAGTATATGCATGAATAGTTGTCATGAAACCAGACTCAATAGATGCGAGATCATTAAGAGCCTTAGCCATAGGTGCAAGACAGTTTGTTGTACATGATGCAGCAGAAATTATCTGATCATCAGCTACAAGTGTCTTATGGTTTACATTGAATACGATTGTTTTAAGATCTTTTCCTGCTGGTGCAGAAATAACAACCTTACGAGCTCCAGCCTTGATATGAGCCATTGACTTATCCTTTGATGTATAGAAACCTGTACATTCAAGAACAACATCAACCTTAAGTTCTCCCCAAGGACAATTAGCTGCATCTTTCTCTTTGTAAATCTTTACTTCCTTGCCATTAACAACGATTGAATCTTCTGTAGCTTCTACAGTACCATTGTAACGACCATGTGTTGTATCATACTTCAAAAGATATGCAAGCATATCAGGAGTTGTAAGATCGTTGATTGCAACGACATCATACCCCGGAGCCTGAAACATCTGTCTGAATGCAAGACGGCCGATACGGCCAAACCCATTGATAGCTACTCTAACATTTGCCATTTCTAAATCCTCCTAAGATTTTTTAAGTGTGATTTCGCACATCACTGCCATTTATAATAACTACTTTAATGCTAAAATTCAAGCATAAAATATATCATGATTTTTATTTAATGTATTAAAATTATTTTCGGACATATTTACTGCAAACTATTAATGATTTTTGAATTATAATTATATATTTTATATAATTAGCTTGCATGTATTATTCAAATGATGCTACTTTAGATAATTATGGAAGGAGAATTATATGAAAAGACAATTTATCCCTGACTATCATATCCATACTGAATTTTCATCAGACTGTAAAACTCCTGTGTGTGACTTGATCCTGTCTGCAAAAAAAATGGGATTTTCATCTATATGTATTACAGATCACAATGATCTTAATTACCCTGACACTCCCGATCATATATCATTTAATATAAATATTGATAAATATATTAATACATTAACAAAAATAAAAAATGAAAATTGTGATTTTGATCTTAGAATAGGTCTTGAGCAGGGTGTTATGCCATCCACTTGTTCAATTCTTTCAGATTATTCAAAAATGCACCCCGGACTTGATTTCATCATATGTTCGTCTCATATAGTTGATGGTTTTGATCCTTATTACTCTGAATATTTTCAAGGCAGAGATTATAAAGAATGCTGCAAAAATTATTTTGAAAATATCCTTTACAATGTATGTAATTTTCACGACTATAATGTATATGGACATTTAGATTATATATTTCGTTATGGATCAGGAATCAAATTATCCAAAGATTTCAATATTTCAGATTATAAAGACATTCTTGAATGTATATTAAAAACAATAATTTCAGACGGAAAAGGCATCGAAATAAATACAGGTTCACTCTACAGAGGGCTTGACTTTGCACATCCACATAAAGATATATTAAAATTATATCACGATCTGGGCGGTGAAATTATCACATTCGGAAGTGACTCTCATGACAAAATTCATATAGGTTATGATTTTAAAAAAGCTGCGGACATAGCTGCATCAATCGGTTTTAAATATTATTGTACATTCAAAAATATGCATTATGAATATAATTTACTGTAACTTATATTATTAATATATTTCACTGTCAGACGTATTATTAATATTCTGCGCATAAATATATTATTTTTCATTCATTGATCTTAATCGCTGTACTGCACTTTTTAAAACAGCAACAGTCTGCATAAGTTCTTCCTTTGTATTTTCCTCACCTATTGTGAATCTGATACTTGACATTATTTCCTCTTCTGGAACTTTAATTGCACTTAATACATGTGAAGGTTCAAGTGCTCCAGCTGTACATGCTGAGCCTGCTGATGCAGCGATTCCATTCATATCAAGCATGATCAAAAGTGATTCACCAAGTACATCTTTAAATTCAATATTTATATTATTAGGAAGTCTTTGTGGGGATGAAATTTCCGGTCCGTTCAAATAAACAAACGGTATCTCCTTTTTTATTTCTTTGTAAAATAAATCACTAAGTTTCCTCTGTCTTTCTGATTCCCTTGAAATTGAACCACATGAAATCTCAGCTGCAGCAGTCATACCAACAATTCCAGAAACATTTTCTGTTCCTGCGCGCAATCCCATTTCCTGTCCGCCGCCAAATATCATATTTTCAATTTTTATTTTTTTACTTTTATAAAGAAATCCTGTTCCTTTAGGACCTCCAAATTTATGACCGCTGACAGACATAAGATCAATATTTGTATTCCTTACATCTATTTCTATATGTCCAAAAGCCTGAACTGCATCCGTATGAAAAAGTATGCCATGTTCGTGGGCAATTTTTCCTATTTCTTTTACAGGTTCTATTGTTCCTATTTCATTATTTGCCATCATTACCGATATTAACACTGTATTCTTACGTATTTCATGCTCTATATCTGCAGGATTAACATATCCTTCAGAATCAACATGCACAACTGTTACTTCTACACCAAATTTTTTCAGGTATTCAGCAGTATTCAGTATTGCATGATGTTCAATTTCCGTAATTATAATATGTGGACATATCATTTTATTTCCATTGATATCATCTTTACTTTTTGCAGCAAAAATATACGGAACTAAAGCACCTCGAAGTGCCCAATTATCGGACTCAGTTCCACCTGATGTAAATATTATTTCCTCCGGCTCTGCATTTATAAGTGTCGAAATTTTTCTTCTGGAGGCAGAAACTGCTATTTGGGCACTTACACCGGTCTGATAAATTGCAGACGGATTGCCATATTCATTTATAAAATATTTTTTCATCTGTTCAAATGCTTCTGGTTTTACCGGTGTCGTAGCGGCATGATCAAGATAAATACGATTCATAAATCCTCCATTTTATTGCAATATTTAATACTATATTTTCAGATTTTTTATTAATATTTGTAAGAAATCTCCTCAAAAAAACTGACATTCAAGCTCTTGCCTGAATGTCAGTTACATTTTCTACTTCCAATCATAAGGTGTTGCCTGATAAACATAATAATTCAACCAATTAGTGTAAAGTGTCATTGCATGACATCTCCATGATTTTACAGGCATTTTTCCCGGGTCATTATCAGGATAATAATTTACAGGAATAGCAGTTTTTATACCCTTGTCTGTATCCCTTTTGTACTCAGTATCAAGCGTCATCGTATCATATT
>CALMUC010000188.1 GCA_937872845.1 uncultured Lachnospiraceae bacterium
GAATATGGATATTGTAAAAATTGGAAAATTTCTTCAGGAGCTTCGCAAGGAAAGCGGTTTTACTCAGGAGCAGCTTTCAGAGAAGATGGGGCACCCGCAGAACTGTTTCACGTTGTGAAGCTGTAAGCAATATGCCGGATCTGGATATCCTTATAGAGTTATCTGATCTATACGCTGTTGATCTTCATGAAATTCTAAACAGAGAAAGGAAAAGTGAGCGTATAAATGAAGAATTGAAAGAAACCGTACTGCAGTTTGCAGATTACAGCAGCGAAGAAAAATCAAGGCTGTTGCGTAGGATGCTAATAACTAAATCAGCACGAACGACATATAAAAATCAAGGATAACGCCGTGAAATTTAACAGAAGACAGATAAGTGAATATGTGATATAAAATTCTTGGCATTAAGATTGTTAATGTATTTTCGGAGACAGTGCCATGTTGAGACGGTAGTATTGATGTCAAAGCTGACAAGTTTAAAACAGGAGAGAATAATTTGATTAACAAGACACACCAAACACCTTGTGGGATAATCCGTTATTGGGTATCTGACAGTATACGCACAAATGACATATCATTGATTTTCCTGCCGGGTCTGACTGCTGACCACAGGTTATTTGATAAACAGATAGAGTACTTTGGAAGTAAACATAACGTATTAGTATGGGACGCTCCCGGTCATGCATCCTCCTACCCTTTTGAAATGAACTTTTCGCTTTCGGATAAAGCCAGGTGGCTGAATGAAATCATCAAAAAAGAAGGCATGGCAATGCCGGTGATTGTGGGGCAGTCGATGGGCGGTTACGTCGGCCAGGCATATGCGCAGCTTTTTCCAGATAAGTTGAAAGGCTTTATTTCTATAGATTCCGCGCCATTGCAGAGAAAATATATAACGGCAGCTGAACTCTGGCTGTTGAAAAGAATGGAACCGGTATATCGTCATTACCCTTGGAAATCTCTGCTTAGATCCGGTACAAACGGTGTAGCCACTACGGAATACGGGCGGAAACTTATGTTGGATATGATGATGGTATATGATGGAGATCAGAACCGGTATGCGAAACTGGCAGGACATGGTTTTAAAATCCTGGCTGAAGCAATAGAATCCGATCTTCCTTATGAAATCAAATGCCCTGCTCTTCTGATCTGCGGAAAGGAAGACCATGCCGGGTCTTGTATCCGGTATAACAAAGCATGGAACAATAATACGGGTATACCGATCAAATGGATCGAAAATGCAGGGCATAATTCAAATACGGATGCTCCGGGAATCGTGAATAAACTGATTGAAATGTATATTCGTGAAATATAATTCAGAATAATATTACATGCAATGTTCATTATATGCTAAATATCTGAATCGTGTCAGTTATCCTCCTATAAGGCCTTCCGCTTATACCACGCTGTCGAAAGAAAAATTGATAGAATGTTAACAATCACCGCAATCGACAGCAACGCAAGCTCAATGCCTGCTGTTGCAACAAAGGATAGAGCGCTCAGCTTATCGCTGAATATCATTAAAAATGTACAGATTACACCAAACATTAACGAAAATGCAATACGACCTTTTTCAACTCCAAATCTCAGCATGATTGAAAGATTAAACGCCAGCATAATGCTGGCGGCACAGACTGTCAGCATTATTGATACCGGCATTTCAGCGCCAATGGCGGTATTTCTGAGCAAGCTGGAAAAAAACTGCGTCACAAAACTTAGGACACCGGCTGCCACAATGCCGATGTAGGCAAGCAAATATTTTGCAAAAACAATATTCCTTGAAGAATAAGGCATCATAGCAGCCAATCTGTCCCATTTTGAACGCTCATCATATGCTAGAGCAGCCATTGGCAACATAGTTGCGTCGAAAATTGCAAATGCAGAAATTGTGTATTCCGGCACGATTGCGAAAACTATGATAATAAGAAGAAATATCTTCTCCTGTTTTATAAGTGTGTACAAGTCTTTCAGCAAAAGAGCCGACATCATTTCACACCTCCCTTTACCATAAGCAGAATAATATCCTCAAGCGTTATGCTCTCGGTAGCAAATGCGGAAGAAACAGCCTCTTTTAGCACAAGAATCTCTGCGCCGTAGCTCGTATTTTTCATTCCTACTATCGCATCTTCCGGTATTGTTTCAAGTTCCGACTGCCGCAATTTTAGGATTGCGTATTTCTCTAACAGCCTGTCTTTTTCTTCACAGAATTGTAAGTGACCTTGATGGATGAAAGTAATGTAATCACATATCTTTTCCAGATCGCTGACGATGTGTGAGGATAAAAGAATTGAATTCTCTTCATCACGTGTAAAGTCATTGAACATATCTAGTATTTCATCGCGCACCATGGGGTCAAGTCCGCTGGTAGCTTCGTCCAATATGAGTAGTTTCGGTTTGTGAGACATGGCAACAGCTATTGCAAGCTTCATTTTCATGCCTCTTGAAAAGTCTTTAAATTCCTTGTCCAGAGGCAATGAAAGTTTTTTCAAATAGCTGAAATAACAGCTGTCATCCCAGTTGCGATAAGTGCGTCGCATTACGCAATTCAATCTTTTTGCCGTCAGTACCTCTGGATAATAAGCTTCGTCCAACACTACACCTATGTCTTGCTTGATATTTGAAAAAGCCGGGGCTGTGTTTTCTACGCCCATGACCTTAACGGTTCCGCTGCTATTTGGGATGGCGTTCATGATTAGTTCTATTATGGTGCTTTTTCCTGCACCGTTTTCCCCAACTAATCCCATAATGCAGCCTTGTGGAAGAGCAAGGTTGATGTTGCTCAGCTCGAAACCGGGGTAACTCTTACACAAATTCCTTATTTCTATCGCGTTCATCAAAAATCCTCCTTCTGGATGATCTGGAACATTTCTGTCAGTTCGTCATCGTTTAGATTACAAGATGGGGCAAGCCGTATTATATCTCGCATATGTCCCTCTATCTTTTTGAGATTGCCCTCACGTATAAGCTCCGTATTCTTCTGCGCCACATAACAACCTTTACCAGCAACAGTATGAACAAAACCGTCTTTTTCTAATTCATCATAGGCGCGTTTTGTAGTAATCACACTAATACGCAAATCCTTTGCAAGTACTCTGATTGATGGTAAAATTTCTTCCTCGCAAAGCTCGCCAGATATGATGCAGCTCTTAATTTGATTGTATATCTGCCTGTATATCGGCTCATTGCTTGCGTTACTGATTATGATATCCATTTCAACACCCCACTATCTGTTTATTAACAGTATATACAGTATATACGGATTACAGGATGTTGTCAATATCCGTCCCCAAAGTTACAAATAACTGCTTTTATCAAAATTCAGACGAACTGAAGCTGTCCTTGAGCTGAGCTATAAGCTCTGAAGATGGTATTTTCATATCATCTTCTATCCATTTAAAGAGCATGCTGTTCATCCCTCCTAAACTGTATGCCAGCATATACGGCAGCCGTTGAACTAATCGCTCTTCACTTTCTTTCGAACGTACATATTCAAATACTGCTGTGGATTTCTGATATGACAAGTCAAACATCCTCCCCAGCAGACCATTTCTTCTTAATAGAAGAAGCAGATCTTTCTGCCCTTCACAGAAATTAAAATATTCCTGAACCACATCCCAGTAGTGTTGCAGCTCATGTTCCTTTATCTGAGCAATGAATTTTTGTGACAGACTGTTTAAAATGGTTTCCAGAACTTCATCCTTGCCTGAAAACAGTCTGTAAAAGGTCTTTCTTGAAAGCCCGGCTTCCTGGGCAATCTGCGTTACTGTAATATCCTTGAAATCATACTGTTCCATGACTTGCAAAAGTCCTCGGGCTATTTTGTTTCTTGACTGTTCTGCTATCTTTCCATTTGTATAATTCATACCATCCTCCCGTAGTAACACCTGAAAGCAATGTGTTACACTTTAGCGTTATTACTTGTATTTGACTTTATTTGATAATAAAATGTTTTTATAAAAGTTACAAGTGTGTCACATAAGGAGAATCCGATACTATGTCATACGAAATAATCAATCCGATACAGCAGTTTAATTTTCAGATAAACCGTGTAATGACATATGGAAAAGCAGCATGTAATCCTGAAGAGCTTCGACGTGAAACAGCTTCCATCAGCAATCTTGATGACTGGCATAGAATCTGGGCTTCACTCGCTGCCAAAGCAGAAGCTGAAAATCAACTGCTCCATGCAGCATATTATTACAGGATGCTGGAATTTTTCATGAAAGAAAGCAATCCCGCGAAAAAAGAAATATATAATAAATGTATTGAACTATTCTATCGCAGTTTTGAATATGAATTGAAAATTTCTTATGAACACGTCCATGTTCGCTTTGAAAATGGTTTTCTTAATTGTCTGAAAATAAATGCTGCGGAAAGCAGAGGAACTGTACTGGTATGCGGTGGTTATGATTCTTTTATCGAAGAATTCGTGCTTCAGGTAACAATGATTGCTCAAAGAGGATATAACGTGATACTCTTTGAAGGTCCCGGACAGGGTGACTGTCTCAGGCAGAAAATGTATTTCAGATATGATTTTGAACGGCCTGCAGCAGCCGTCATAGATTATTTCAATATAGAAAGATGTGTCTTTGTCGGCATTTCGTGGGGCGGATATTTTGCATTGAGATGTGCAGCGTTTGACAGCAGGATAACCGCAGCTGTGGCATATGATGTTATGTATGACGGTTTTGAAGTTATGACCGGAATATTTCCGACTGTTATATGTAAGATCATAAGATATGCTTTCCGTCAGCACGCTTTTAGATTAATTGACTTTATTACAGATAGGGTCAGGGAAAAAAGCATGATCGCAGACTGGGCTTTGTCCCAGGGACTTTACATTACAGGTACAAATAGTACTCACGAGTTTTATGAAAAACTTTCTCAGCACAGTCTGCGAGGGATTGAAGATAAGATTACACAGGATATTCTGTTACTTGCAGGAGAAAAGGATCATTATATTCCGGCATGTCAATTCCACACTCTGAAAAATAAACTGCATAATGCAAAGTCACTGAATTGTCGCCTGTTCACCGAAGCAGAAGGTGGTGAACAGCACTGTCAGATAGGCAATCATATGCTTGCAGTTGACATGATTTTGGATTGGCTGGATTCACTATGAATTGTACTGAAATATCAGTCCAATATGAAGATTAAACCGATAATATCTTGTTTGCCTGTTTCTAAATGACGGATATTCACGATTGCACCCGATTTGAATTTCACAGTTAACATATCAGCTTATAACGTGCTGCTTTTTATAATAGACATCAACATTTAGTTCATGTGCGATATAATCGCATGTGAAAGTTACGGAGATGAACTATGAGAAAAGGGACAGGAATTATGTATGATATAACAGATCGATTAGATTATGATACGTACCATTTACAAACTGGATGATCGCATCAAAAAACTGGTTGTGTGAACTCAGATCGGATTCGGATGATAGACGAAAGTACAGAATTTATCTTAGTGAAAAAAGAAAGAACTTTAAGCCAGTCTATAATGGTGTCAGAAAAATGTTTGGAGCATATTTTGAGGAGTTTGATGAAGCGGAGATAAGACAGACAGCTGGATGAGCTTCTTAAGAGGATAATCGTCAGCCTCCGTAAGAAAAATGGAGAATGTATGAAGAAAAAATTTGAATTCAGTATTGCCGGGAAAACAGCAACACTATATGCAGCAGATGAAGAAGAATCTCCACTGATCGTGTTGAATAATTATTCAGGTGATGGCAGCAACGTGGCAGAGGCAATGAAAAGCATCGGGGCCGTAGATTGCAGTCTGCTTTCTATCGGAGACCTGAAATGGAACCACGATATGACGCCTTGGTACTGCCCGCCGCTCGGTAAAAATGATACACCGTGTACCGGCGGTGCAGATGATTATCTGAACATTCTGATGAATGACATCCTTCCGGAAGCGGTGTCCCGCCTGCCCGGAACGCCTTTATATACCGGTATTGCCGGTTATTCCCTTGCCGGGCTCTTTGCCATGTATGCAATGTACCGCACCGACAGGTTTTCACGGATTGCCAGTATGTCAGGTTCACTCTGGTATCCTGATTTCAGGAAATATGTAGAAACACATGATCTGAGAAGAACACCTGACAGATTATATCTATCAGGTGTTCTTC
>CALMUC010000189.1 GCA_937872845.1 uncultured Lachnospiraceae bacterium
ATTTTTACACTGTCAGCATTTGTTATAATATAAACATCTCCTCGATTCGAACCTGGGTGTTCACCTATGTCCATTGATGATGAAATTTTCAAAATTGTATTTTCTTCCTGCTGTGCTGCGTAAATATATGCCGCAAGTTTAGGATTTCTAAACATATCCATAACTCCGTGATAGCAGATTCTGTCACCACTGCCAAAATCTTTATGTGTATTGTAATCAAACATGCACCATCCGAAACTGCCAGCTATATTTTCCTCTTTTGCTATGCTGTTTAAAACATTTGCATGACGAAGCATATGTTCCGTCTTATGTTCTTCGCTGTCACTCATTTTTGTCGGATACATATGCCCATTATATTCACTTACAAAATATGGCCGCTTATCATCTGATGTAATATCTCTTTTTTTCTCGCACCCTTTATTATCTCCGCAATGAACAAAATCATTATACGTAAATACATCTTCCTGAAAGTCCCCCTTTTTATAGCAGCGCACTCCTCCTGTCGGTCTCGAAGGATCTAATGCATGTGAAATTTCATTTGTTTTTGCATAAAATTCATGATCATCAACCGATTCATTTATCCTGACACCCCACAGCATTATCGATGGATGGTTTCTATACTGCTGAATCATTTCCTTTAAATTTATAAACGCCTGTTTTTTCCATGATTCATCACCGATATGCTGCCAGCCAGGAAATTCAGTAAACACCAGAATTCCAAGTCGGTCGCATGCATCAACAAAACTTTGTGCCTGAGGATAATGTGATGTTCTGACTGCATTGCACCCAAGTTCATATTTTAATATTTCAGCATCATGAATCTGCATTGAATCAGGCATTGCATATCCAACATACGGATATGACTGATGCCGGTTAAGCCCTCTGATTTTCACTTTTTTCCCATTCAGATAAAACCCGTTTTCTGTAAATTTCATCTTGCGAAATCCAAATATTGTACATTTTTTATCTATTGTTTCCCCTCTGTACATAAGTTCTGTCTTCATCTCATACAAAGATGGATTGTTTATATCCCATAGATTTACTGTTCCGGAGAGAGTTTCTATTCTGAATATATCCTTTCTCCTGTCTGAATGCATTTTTTCTCTGCTTTCATCCGTATGTGATTGATCTGCTGTTTCATCAGACAAACTTTCTTCGTCATCTGCAATTCCCTCTCTGTTAATCGGTTTTGCCAATAATTCTTTATAATCTGAATCTTCCGGTTTTTCATCTTCTTTTACCATTCTCATTGACTGACGTATTTCATACATTGATAAATCTTCAGGTGCACCAGATACATATATTTTTGAATCTGTTTCTGATGATGAACATTTAAGAACACCATCCAGTTCTGTTTTTTCAGCAAGTTTTGTCATAACAAAAACATCTTCAATATAAACGGAATTTTTTACCTCAATATAAACATCCCTATAAATTCCGCCATATGTCATATAATCAATTACATAACCAAATGGAGGGACATTAATTGACTCTCTTGAATCAAGTTTTACTGCAACTAAGTTTTTATCTCCAAACCCGACCTTATCTGTAATATCAATCGAAAATGCCGTATACCCGTTATGATGGCTTCCTGCCTCTATACCATTTACATATACAGTTGCATCATGTGCAGCTCCTTCAAATGTAATTACTATTCGTTTACCTTTCCATGACATCGGTATGTCAACCCATCGGCGATAGGCCGAAACCATCTGATATTCAGATTCATCAAAATAATGAAATGGCAGCACTTTAACTGTATGAGGAATATCTGCGTTTTCGAAATTTATATCACTAAAATCACCATTCATCATCTCATCTTTAAAATCTGCATTAAATTTCCAACCATGATTCAGGTATATTCTTCCTTCCATTTTTCGCCTTTCATTTATATCTTTCACATTTTAAATTTCATTTTTATTTAATTCTGTATTTCATTTTTATTTGATTTTGCATTTCACTTTTTTCATTTTGTATTCTATATTACAATTCCGTCTACCAGAATATTTACAACTTCATTAAGTCCCTGCTGATAGGATATATTATTTCTAACCAGAACATCCCTCTGGAAAAATTGTTCAAGAGAAGCTTCCAGCATCATCTTTAAAATCGGGATTTTTACCGGTCTTATTACTTTTTCTTTTATTCCATCATTAAGCAGTCTGATTGTTTCTTCCCATCCATTTTCCAATCTCTCCTCAACTTTTATATAAACTTTTGGATATTTTTCTCTGAGTGTATATAACTTTTCAAAATCAATTTCTGAATAGCTTTGTGGCATAACGCCAAGAATTTTCCTTATTTTCTCAACAGTAGTAAGTTCATTATCCTCTACAACACTTTTTTCAGCTTCCTTTATGCCATCAAATAAATAATCAACAAGTTTAATAATCATATCTTCTTTATTCTTAAAATAAACATATAGTGTTTTTTTACTGACAGAAATCTCATGTGCAACATCATCCATCATAAATTTGATACCTTTTTCATTAAAAACTCTCAATGTTCCATTTAATATTTTTTCAATATTTTCTTTTTCTTCTCCAGTCATAATTTATCCTCTTTTTTATGAATTAATCAGTTCAACACAAAAGTATCTGTTAAATAATACAGAATTTAATTTTTGTTTGAATATATATACAGCGCCCTTGGAAACCATTTTATTATTTTTGGTTTCTATGATGGTACCATTTTTTGTACATGATGACAATATTTTGTTTTATATCAAAGACGTTTTCGTCATTCTGCACAATTTAATTTGTTCATTACTAACGAAATAAATCGTGTATATGTAAATAATAAATAAATTTTCTGTGCATAAAAAATACCCATACTTATTTCTAAGTATGGGTAATAAAATTATAAGCATAAAGTCGGATGACTCATATCAGATTCCGGCTTCTTCTGCCGATTCAACTATTTTATCTTTATAATGATGTGTATCCTCCAGCATCATAGACTTAACTTTCATAAGACGAACCTGTGTACTTCTTTCATTTTCATCCAGTTTCATCGTTATATATCTGATACCTTCCTGCGTTTCCGGAATAATTACATGTTCAAGTGCATTTACACGCCGACGCGTTTTTTCTATTTCTGACGCCATCAGCTGACATGATTTTTCGACTTCAGCAAGTTTAAGCATATCAGGAAAAATATCCTTGAGTGAATCAACTGCATCGTCAAGATCTCCTGATGTAAACGCAAATCCATAAGAATAAATATCATTTTCATCTGCAGTTTTAGTCTTAAAATCAAATGACGGTATATCTACACTCATTACATTTTTCTTACCGGCAACAAGATGAATTTCCTGTTTGGGTGCCATAAGAGCAGTACGTATTGTCTGATCTGACATTCCTGCTTTCGCGAGCACGAAATTCCTGTTTGCCGCTTCTATTCCACTTTCCACCTTTTTCCGAAGTTCCATGTTGACCTTCACAAGATCCAGAAACTCACGCATCAGCTCATCTCGCTTATCTTTTAAAAGTCTATGCCCTTTTACTGCAGTAGCAAGCTTTTTCTTTAAGCGTGTAAGCTCCATTCGCGTAGGATTTACATTAACTGCCATTCCTACACCTCCAGACTATCTATTTATCTAACTCTCCATCCACAGAATCTTTACTGTCATAGTACTTTTCAAGCATCTTATCATTTATACGCTTAAGTTCTGACTTTGGCAAAAGTCTGAGGAGTTCCCAACCTGTATCAAGTGTTTCCTGAATACTCCTGTCAGAATTATATCCCTGAGAAACATAACGTTTTTCAAATTCATCTGCAAATCGTGCATATTTTATATCTATATCCGTAAGTGCAGCTTCTCCGAGAATTACCATAAGTTCCTTTGCATCTTTTCCTCTTGCATATGCTGCAAAAAGCTGGTTCATTGTTGCTGCATGATCTGCACGGGTTTTACCCTCACCTATTCCCTTATCTTTCAGTCTCGAAAGAGATGGAAGAACATCTATAGGAGGTGTAACACCCTTACGATAAAGCTCTCTTGAAAGAATAATCTGTCCTTCTGTTATATATCCTGTAAGATCTGGAATTGGGTGTGTAATATCATCTTCAGGCATAGTAAGTATAGGAATCATTGTAATTGATCCTTTCTTGCCTCTCTGCCTTCCTGCTCTCTCATACATCTGAGCAAGATCAGTATACATATATCCCGGATATCCACGACGGCCAGGCACTTCTTTACGTGCCGCTGATACTTCACGAAGCGCATCTGCATAGTTTGTTATATCTGTCATTATTACAAGAACATGCATATCTTTTTCAAATGCAAGATATTCAGCAGCTGTAAGCGCCATATGCGGAGTAGCAATACGTTCTACAGCAGGATCATTTGCAAGATTAATAAAAAGAACAGTACGGTCAAGTGCGCCGCTTTCACGAAATGAATCCTCAAAAAAATGTGCTTCTTCAAATGTTATTCCCATAGCAGCAAATACAACAGCAAATGGTTCATCCGTTCCTACAACCTTTGCCTGCCTTGCAATCTGAGCAGCAAGCTGCGCATGTGGAAGACCTGATGCCGAAAAAATCGGAAGCTTCTGTCCACGTACCAAAGTATTAAGACCATCTATCGCAGAAACTCCTGTTTCAATAAATTCTGACGGATATGCACGTGCTGCCGGATTCATAGGAAGTCCATTTATATCACGTCTTTCCTCCGGTATTATTTCCGGACCACCATCTATTGTATTTCCAAGTCCGTCAAATACTCGTCCCAGCATATCTGACGATACACCAAGTTCCATTGACATTCCTAGAAATCTTACCTTTGAATTTGACAGATTTATTCCTGTTGAATTTTCAAAAAGCTGAACGAGAGCATTTCCTCCATCTATTTCGAGGACTTTACATTTTCTCTTTTCACCATTTGCAAGAATAATTTCTCCAAGTTCATTATATTTAACATCTTCAACTCCGGTAACAAGCATCAGAGGTCCTGCAACTTCCTGAATAGTTCTGTATTCTTTTGCCATCAGTCGTCCTCCTTTCCTGTAAGTGCTGCTTCTTCTCTTAGAAGTTCTTCCTCTATTTCTTTAAATCTGTCTTCAGTATCTTTTTCTTCTGTGTACTTATAACGTCCAATACTTTCACGAACAGGAAGCTTCACAACTTCTTCTATATTTGCGCCTCCCTGCAGTGCTTTTACACTTTCTTCATAAAAATCATTTACCAGTTTCATCATATAAAACTGCTTTGAAAGTGAAGTATATGTATCTATCTCATCGAAAGAATTCTGATGCAGAAAATCTTCCCTGATTGATCTTGATGCTTCCATTTTAAGACGATCCTGTGGTGATAATGCATCCATACCGACCATCTTTACAATTTCATTTAACGATGATTCATCTTGAAGAAGAGTCATTAAATTCTGTCTCATCTTCATCCACTCGCTGTTAACATGTGTATCAAAATATTCTTCCATATCATCAAGATAAAGAGAATATGAATTAAGCCAGTTAATTGCAGGGAAATGTCTCTGATGTGCAAGTGCCGCATCAAGTGACCAGAATACTTTTACAATACGGAGTGTTGCCTGAGAAACAGGTTCTGAAATATCTCCTCCCGGAGGTGAAACGGCTCCGATTGCAGACAATGCTCCTTCTCTTTTATCTTTGCCAAGAGCAATTACATGCCCTGCTCTTTCGTAAAACTGAGCAAGACGCGATGCAAGGTATGCCGGATATCCTTCCTCTCCTGGCATTTCTTCAAGACGTCCAGACATTTCGCGAAGTGCCTCTGCCCAACGAGATGTCGAATCTGCCATAAGCGCAACAGAATATCCCATATCACGAAAATATTCAGCTATTGTTATACCTGTATAAATAGAAGCCTCTCTGGCTGCAACAGGCATATCTGATGTATTTGCAATAAGAACTGTTCTCTTCATTAATGATTCTCCGGTCTTTGGATCTTTAAGTTCCGGAAACTCATTAAGAACATCAGTCATCTCATTTCCACGTTCACCACATCCGATATAAACAACTATATCTGCATCAGACCATTTAGCAAGCTGATGCTGAATAACCGTCTTCCCAGAACCAAACGGTCCAGGTACAGCTGCAACTCCGCCCTTTGCAATAGGGAAAAATGCGTCTACAACTCTCTGTCCTGTTACAAGCGGAGCTTTTGGAGGAAGTTTTTTCTGATATGGTCTGCCTTTACGTACAGGCCACTTCTGCATCATTGTAAGATTTTCATCACCATTTTCGGTTTCTACAACTGCTATAGTTTCATCTACTGTATAACTTCCGCTTTTAATTTCCTTAACTATTCCTTTTATTCCGTAAGGAACCATAATTTTTTGTGTGACAACCGTATTTTCTTCTACAGTACCAAGAATATCTCCTGCCTCAACAGAATCTCCGACATTTATAACAGCTTTAAAATCCCATTTGATATCACGATCTATAGATGGAACCTCTACACCTCTCGTCAGAAGATTGCTTCCTGTTGCCTCCAGAATCTTATTTAAAGGTCTTTGTATTCCATCATATATTGAACCTATAAGTCCAGGTCCAAGTTCAACAGAAAGAGATGCATCTGTTGATTCAACAGGTTCTCCCGGTCCAAGACCAGATGTTTCCTCATATACCTGAATGGAAGCTAAGTCTCCGTGCATTTCTATAATTTCACCTATAAGGCGATTTTTACTTACACGAACGACATCATACATATTGGCTTCTCGCATTCCCTCTGCAATAACCAAAGGTCCTGCTACCTTTTTGATTCTTCCAATTACGCTCATGGAGTTTTCATTCTCCTCTCTAATATTTCACTCAATCTTTTAATATTTTCTTTGCCTGTCAATATTTTGATTTTAAACGAATTATCAACGTTTTGATTTTATTCAAATCGTCAATATTAAAATCAATATTTTTATAAATTTTAATTAATCTTCATTGTGAAACAAAATATCGCTTCCTACCGCCTGTTCAACTGATGCATGTACTCCGCGAATACCATTTCCTGTATTCCCTTTTATTCCGGGAATCAATATAATTGCAGGGGACATTTGTTCCTTATATTTTCCAATTAACTCTTTGACTTCATATGCCAGTTCTTCCGTAATATAGATAATTCCATATCCGGTATCCACAAGTCTTTTTAATAGTTTTTCAGCATCTGCAGTGTCAGATACTGGAAATACCTCAAGACCGAGTGCAGAAAATCCATAAATACTGTCATAATCACCGACAACTGCAATCTTATCCATACATTTTCCTTACCCTTTCTGAGATTGCCGAGTCAGGAAATCCATTATCTTTTGCAGTAATAATGATTCTTGCCATCTGTATCTCATTTTTTCTTGCCAGATAAAATGCAACAACAGGTCCACTTGAATCAATAACATGTTTCTCAGGCAATATCATTTCCATTGTCTGATTATCACACCATCGTTCAAATGCTGAAAAAGATTCCTTTATAGCATCTACTGCAGCCGCAAATCCCTTACGCGTCAAATATTCATATACAGCATCAATATTAAGTGCTGCCGCTCTTGCCAGTTCTCCTGTATCAAATGAACGACATGGTGCAAGTGCAGCAACAATTGTTGAATAACTGCGCTTTGTCCTGCATGCACGGACTGCAACTTTTATATTTGTTACAGCTACCATTGATTCCGCATAATCACGAATAAATGGATCAGAGCTGTCGGCCGCATTTTCCATCGCATCCAGACATGCACGATCAATAATGACATCGCACCTCTGTCCATCTCTTGTGGAAAGAAGTATATCCTTTGCCTCTTTTGCTGCTTTTCTCATATATGAAGGGAGTTTATCAAAATCACCATCCCTTACAGCAATAACAAGTTCATTTGGCGGAAGAGTTTTATTTTCATAAAATGCATTTGGGTCATCCACTCCTGTGCATACTACTTTTACTGCAGCTTTAAGATTATGAAACTGATCTCTATATGACAGAACATCTACAACAAAAGGATCAACACCAAGATCCTGAAGAATCCTATCTACTTTTTCTTCCTCCGTCGAAAGAACAGACTCTGCATCATTTGAATCAGCATTTGTTCCCCAGCCTCTTTCCGTAAGATATGACACAACAGCTTTACTGTCTTTCATTCCTGCCATAGTCTGTACATCCTGATCTGACAGGAGGTTCTTCTCTCTGGCCCGGATACTGGCTACTGCAAATATATATTTAGATTTGCCCATATTCCATATCTCCTCTACCAGCATCAATTACCAGAGTCTATGACTGATAATATCCTGCAAATTTTCTTTTTCTTCATCAAAAATCTCCTGCAGTGAATCATT
This sequence comes from uncultured Lachnospiraceae bacterium, assembly GCA_937872845.1. GTDB lineage: Bacteria > Bacillota > Clostridia > Lachnospirales > Lachnospiraceae > Eubacterium_Q. The sequence goes on from CALMUC010000189.1 coordinate 8,295, forward strand.
TATTTCTATAAGACCATAGCGTAATATAAATCCTGCATCTATTGAAACCGACTCTTTTGATAAAGTAATTTCTCCGCCATTTTTTTCTGCAGTTTCTTCCGCTTTTTGTTTAAAATCTGCCGGAAGACGTGATAAATCTTTTGATGATAAAAGCATCTCTCCTTTTTCTCCCTTTTGTACAGCACCAGGAAGAAGTTCAAGAAGCTTATTAAAATATTCCTCATCAGACAATTCAAGAATGTAATTATATGCCTTCTTCAAAACTCCATCTATAATGTCCTGTTTTGTTTTCAGCATGACTATTTTTTCTTCCTGATCACATTGTGATTTTATACGGGCAGCATACTCATCTGCCTCTTTGTCTGCCTTTTCACGTCGAGATAAAGAAAGTGTACGATTATCTGCTTCTGCCGCATCGTAAGTTTTTTTTGCATAAGCCTTTGCAGCATCCAGAATATCTGCTGCATCTTTTTCTGCGTCAGCAGCAATCTGATTTGTTATTTTCTCAATTCCTGCCATATCCCGCTCCTTGTATTTTTATTAATTCATTTTTCAGCAATCAGCCAACCTTGATATTAGATACAGCCAGAATAGAAACAAGAAGTGAAAGAATTGCATATGTTTCAACCATTGCAGGGAAAAGCATTGCCTTACCAAACTGATCTGGTTTCTTTGCTACAACACCAATTGCTGCAACTGATGTCCTGCCCTGATGATATGCTGAAATAAGTCCAACAAATGCAATTGGAAGACAAGCTGTAAGAATAGCAATTCCTGTATGCAAATCAATATTTGCCGGATTTCCTCCAAGAAGACCTATCTTTGCAAGTGTTATAAATGTTACAAGAAGTCCATAAATTCCCTGTGTGCCGGGAAGAAGCTGAAGAATAAGAACTTTTGCAAACTGATCCGGCTGTTCACTTACTACGCCTGCGGCTGCCTGTCCGGCAATACCTACACCCCAAGCTGAGCCAATACCTGCGAGAATTGTTGCGAGTGCTGCTCCAATAAGAGCAAGTGTAAATCCAAGTGACATGTTATTAATCCTCCTTAATTTCTACATATTTATGTATTGTTTTAAATGGATGGAATGGTCTTCCACCTGCATCATAGAACTTACCAAAAAATTCAACAAACTGAAGTCTGTTTGTATGTACATAAGCACCTAAAAGATTTATTGCCATATTCATAATATGTCCAAATATGAATACAATTATAAAAACAATAACTCCGATTGGTGTATTTCCACCCATGCTTGCAATCATATTAATTACCTGTGCTATAACACCTGTTGCAAGTCCAAGTGCCAACAGTCTTGAATATGAAAGCACATCTGAAAGCCATCCTGTAACTCCATATACATCATAAAGTCCAAGAGCTATACGAAGTCCCCAGTTTTTATGTCCTCTTCCTGATGTAAATACAATTACAACAAGTCCTGTTAAAGCCATTATCTTTGCCGACATAGAAAGCCATGCCGGAAATATATAACTCTGACCGGCAATTGAAGCAAACAGATTCGTAGGAAGCAAAATCAATATGAGTCCGGTCAGGAATAAATACCATGAAACAATATCACACAAAAAGCTTTTTATATCATGCTCTTTTAATATTTCATATCCCTTCATCGCAAGTCCTGCATAAAGGTGTATCAGTCCAAACAGCATACACCAGATAAGCAGTCTCATTGGATTTGACAATGGATTAAACCAAAGAGGTTTTAAAATTGTGCCTCCGGTATATCCAAAAAATGTCTTCGCTATAACATCTATTGCATCGCCAAAGAACCCTCCAAACATAAATCCCCAAAATACAGTAGAAAGACCACAAGAAAAAAATAATTTCATTGTTTTCTTCATTCCTGATGGAATTCGCTTGAATTTCAGTAAAACAATCCCGCAGGCAATAGACATTATCATTCCATAGGCAGCATCAGAAAGCATCATACCAAAAAAGAACACATAAAAGATTGACATTACAAATGTAGGATCAACTTTTTTATGTTGTGGAAGTCCATATGATTCAAGAACTCCCTCAACTGATTCCGAAAACTTATTATTATGCAGAATAACAGGTTCATCATCAGTTTCCATAGTTTCTTCCATTTCAACTGCCGCTTCATACTTTTCTTCAAGTATTTTTCCTATTGCTTCACTATTAGATTTTTGAACCCATCCTTCAATAAAAAATGCTGTTCTTGACTGTGGAATCTCACCTAATACTCTATATTTTTCTGCCCTTGATCTGAAATAGTCAGATGCAATTTTAAATTCATGAATTTCATCTGCAAAACTGATAATTTGTTCTCTGGCTTTTTCAATTTTCTGATTCTCAATTTGTATTTCTTTTTTGCACTTATCAAGTGATTCCTGTGGAACACGATGTGTGATATAAGGTATCCTTACAAATCCGATTGTTCTAAGTGCTTCTTCTACTTTATCCGATAATGCATTTGCTGCAATTACAGCAACATTTGTCACCTGATTTTCTGCACTTAAAATATTAATATCAACCGGCAAGCTATCCAATGATACAAAATCTGCTGATTTTACATTTTCTGTATTTACCTTATCATCTGCTGCGTTTTTTCCCGAATCATGCATTCCTGCCAATACAGCTTCATAAATCTTGTCCTCTGCTATAATTTCAGGAAATGTTCCTATCATGATTTTTGTCTTCTTTGTACCTGAAGAATTAAGAGGTATATCCAATTTCTGCCATGGTATGAGGCTGGTGATTTTATTCTCTTTCCGTGCAATTACAGCCCTTGACTCTGACATTTCCTTTTCCAGGTCTGCTATTTGCATGGCATCCGCGTAATACTTACGCCTGTTTTGAATAATTTCGTTTTCTTCCTCACTTGTAATCTGTTCAAGTTCCAGACTCAGCAATTTTTTTCTCTGTGCCGGAGCTTCCTTCTTCAGAAGTTTAACAGCATGATCCATACTATCTGCAATTTTTTCAAATCGCATCCGATCATTTGACGTATCAATCTTTTCAAATTTCTGAGAAGCTGATTCTGAGACATCGATTTCCATGGCGCCTACTTTTTGCAGAAATTCAAGAATATCCTTACGCTTTTTCTTCTCAGCACAGATACTCATTTTCTGCATCTCTACAATCGCCAATTATCTTACCGCCTTCCTGTTAAATTTAAAAAAGTTCTGCAATTACTGCATCCACTGCATTTTTTTCATTTGCAGCTGCTTTAGCTACCATTGCTTTCGCCTTTTCATCTGCTGCAGCTCGTGTCCGTTCAAGAACTTTATCACCATCCTCTTTGGCTTTATTTAAGACATCTGTTCTGTACGCGACATCATCCGCCTGTGAATCTGATTTCATTTTATTTATTGCATTCACATTTTCTTTCTTGATGGTCTCTGCCTCAAGCTTTGCTGCTTTCAGCTTATCATCAGCTTCTGATTCTGCTTTTGCAACCAAGTTCATAGCATCTTCTATCATGGGTTCACTTCCTAACTACATAAATTTGGGATAACATATAGAAATCCCACGGGTAATATTTTACTATGTTTACAAAATAGTGGCAATAAAATACTTGCTACATTCAGAAATTTATGTATAAAAATGGGACAGACAACATTTTTTATATCTGTATGCCTGTCTGTATTTTTTTATTTTTTTACCACTGCATGATTTCGTATATATTCAAAAATCACAGCATTTGATTTACTCGTATAATGAAGTCCATCGCCTGTACTTCCAGCAACTGCCTTGCCTGTTGACGGATCAAGCATGCACGATGCCTGATCAACATAAACAAGATCGCCATACTTCTTACACATATTACGAAGCGCCATATTATAAACAAGTGCTCTTGCATTTGAAAAAGATGGATTGCTGATCTCATAATTTTCACTTATTGGCAATATATTCAAAATATAAATAGTAGAATTCGGATGATATTGCTTTATGCAGTCAATAATCCTTTCTTCCGAACTCACAAATGAATCTGCATCATTTAAATAAAGATCATTTGTTCCAAATGCTATGTAATAATTGTCATAGTCAACCTGCGGGATAATTTCCAGCATGGTCTGTCCACCTGCATCTGATGCATTTCCAGTATATAGGTGTTCATCAAGGAAAAACACTCTGTTATTACATGCCTGATCCGCAGTATATCCTATCTTATAGTATCCATGCAGTTTTACATTCGTTGTATACTGAACAAGTCCCTGTGTTCTTGAATCCCCAAGAAAACATGCATTTTGAAAATATGTATCATCAACCTCTTTTGCCAGTGAGTATTTTGATGAGTCATACCATGTACCATCTTCCATTCCTGTTATCGTATTAACATCCGGTTCAGAACCACCAACAATATCACTATCATCTACATCTGTAATTTCACCATAGAATTTCGAATAATATTTTTTATAATATTTATCATAAGCATCCTGTTTTACTGGATTATCATTTTTACCAGCAGCATTTCCGACTGTAGATTTTCCCGAATCATTTCTGTCACGAAGAGAGATATTATCAAGTGAAATACCCGAATCATTTTCACTTGCATATCCTGCTGATGGATTTATATATGTTTCATAAATAGCTCTTACAAGAAATACAAGAATCCCTGCAAGCAAAAAAAACAATATCATAAGAATCGGAATCCATCTTCTGTTTGGAATTTCTTCATCATCTCCGTTTTTTTCTTCGTATTCTGCTTCTTCTGTTCCTTTTATTTCATTGCTGGAATTTAACACATTTTCAGTTTCCGGCCTGCCATTTGTCTCTAATCTGCTTTCTTTTTCTAATCCATCATTTAATTTATGTTGATTATCAGGTTCAATTTTCTTATTTTCAATTTCTTTTATATTTTCATTACAAATGGATTCTCTATATCCATTCATATAATCATCAGCCGTTTTACCATTTCTAATAGCGCTTTGTATCTCAATTAAATCTTCCGCCGTAAGAACTCTGTCTTTTTCAGATTTTTTTTCCGATTTCTTCTCTTGTTCTTCCTCTGCTTTTTTCTCTGATTTTATTTTTGTCTCTTTATTAACAGTATCTTCCGGACACAGTTCAAGTTTTTTTTCCGTTTTCTTTATTGATGCTGCAACAACATTTTCAGCCTCTTCAAGTTCAAAATCGTCTTTTACACTGTTCAACTCATTTAATTTATTCAAGTCATTTAGTTTATTCAAGTCATTTGAATTATCCATGAATTATCCTCTGTTTTTGGATATATTTTCCAAATAATTTTCATATGTAAAACAGGCGCCCGTTCAGTTTTTAATC
>CALMUC010000190.1 GCA_937872845.1 uncultured Lachnospiraceae bacterium
TCTTCCGATCTCAGGACGTGCTGTTGGATCTACACTCATTACAAGATTATTAAGAGTAACGTCATTTCTGAAATCCTTTGGAAACAGCGGTCTCATAGGTCTATCAATAACTCTGGATGTAAGTACTGAATTTTCTGATGCTTTTCCTTCTCTTTTATTAAATCCACCCGGGAACTTTCCTATTGCATACATCTTCTCTTCATACTCAACTGAAAGAGGAAAAAAATCAACTCCATCTCTTGGTTCCTTTGATGATGTTGCAGTTGAAAGTACAACTGTATCATTATAATGAATAAGAGCAGCACCATTGGCCTGTTTTCCTACTCTGTCGATATCAACACGAAGTGTCTTCCCAGCAAGCTCCATTTCATACTTTTTAAACATAAATAATCTCCTCTGGGCAACATGCCCGAACAAAATTTTATTTCAAGGCTCCGAAACGACTGAAAAACGCCCGAAATCAAGATTGAATACCTAAAAAAACGACCTGATTCTTATAATTCGGAATCTTTTCAGTTGTCCCGGCATCACCTCAAAACAATCTTTTTAATCTTAACATATGCTTTAAAATCGTTCAAGTATTTACATATTTTAAAGAAACCATTTATCTGCTAAGTTTCAAAAGTTTTCATATTCTTTCACATTAAAATATCCATTATAAATCAAATCATCTATGAATTAACGTGATTATTTCATCAGCAATCTGTTCAGGTGTTTTCCCGTCTGTTGAAACAATAATATCAGCCCCACATTCATAATATGGTCTTCTTTTTTCAATCATAAAATTTATTTTATTCATCAATGACTCACCATTATCCGTTTTTAAAAGCGGTCTTGATGAATCATCCTTCAATCTTTCAAAGATCGTATTGCTTTCAGTTGTGAGATAAATAACATTTCCATTTTCGTGCATCAAATCGCGATTAATTCTGCTTAGTGGCATTCCTCCACCTGTTGAGATGACTGTATTAAAACATTCACTGCATAATTCTCTCAAAATTTCTGTTTCTATATTTCTAAAAGCTTCCTCACCATATAAATTAAAAAACTCATTTATATAAATTTTCTTTTTATCTTCTATATATGCATCTGTATCTATCATCTTCAATCCAAGTTTTCTTGCAATTGCCATTCCTACACTAGTTTTTCCTGAGCCCATATATCCGGTCAAAATTATATTATCACCATATATTTTTTTTCTAAGCAGATTAACTACATATTCTACTGTTTCATCTTCAACTTTTACATCATTCCAAAGTTCATATGCAATAACAGCCTGATAAATCAACATGTAAAGTCCATTATTATATGGAACATTTTTATTTTCCATCATTCTCGTAAAAGGTGTCATGGCAGGATTATATACAAGATCAAATCCATATTCCGCCATATCATAAAAAGAATCTTCTTCTATCAAAAGAGAATCTTCTTCTTTGAGTCCCAGTGATGTGCATTGAAAAAAAAGATATTTGCCTTTTGGAACTTTTTTATATTCATCAACAGTTAAAGGAACAATTTTATTTGACAGTTCAGCTATTTTTTCAGCTTTTTTTTTAGTACGGTTTATTACATATATGCATTCAACTCCATGCATTACAAGCATTGCTGCTACAGCACGTGATGCACCTCCGGCTCCAAGAATAATTGCTTTCTTATTACTGATATCAACCCCAAGTTTAACAAGTGCCCGAAAAAGTCCCGGAGCATCTGTATTGTACCCGATATATCCCTTTTTACCTCGTACTAGAGTATTGACAGCCCCTATTTTTATGGCATTTTTGTCAATCGACTCAAGAAATGGAATGACATCACATTTGAAAGGCACAGTAACATTCAAGCCTTTTACATTTGCAGCAAATGCACCTTTTATGACATTATCCAGACTGCCGTCTACCCTAAAAGGCAGATAAACAGCATTTATGCCAATTCTTTTACTTAAAGCATTATGAATATCTGGTGAAAATGTATGTTTAATAGGATTGCCCAGAACACCAAGAACTTCCGTTTCTCCATTAATAATCATGATATCCTCCATTGTAAAAAAAACGCACACCATTATAGGTGTGCGCTTTTCATTTTGCATTATTTTCTAAGTCCAAGTTCCTGAACAAGCTTTCTATAGCGTTCAATGTCCTTCGCCTTAAGATATGCAAGAAGGTTTCTTCTCTGTCCAACCATCTTGAGCAAACCACGTCTTGAATGAAAATCATTCGGATGAACCGAAAAATGTCTGTTAAGATCATTGATTCTTGCTGTAAGAAGAGCTACCTGAACCTCAGGTGAACCTGTATCATTAGGCTTTAAACCAAACTTCTTAGAAATTTCTTCCTTTTGTTCCTTCGTTACCATAATACTACCTCCAAAAAAATAATATTCTCCTGCGGCTAAGTCATGGCTGGAGTAATCCTTTAACCGGGCCGCGGAATTTGACTTAGCTAGTTTACTATTTGAATATTGTTATGTCAAGTTTTCGAAAGATATATATTTTTTATATAATCAATTCTACTTGTACAATTTTTCATAACTAGATCTGCAATCACAATTGCGCTCATAGTTTCAACAACAACTGCCGCACGTGGTGCAATTATAGGATCATGTCTTCCTTTTATTTCAATTTGAGTTTCATTTAATTCTCTTGAAACTGTATCCTGCTGTTTAAAAATAGATGGCGTAGGTTTAAACGAAGCTTTTATTATAATTTCACTTCCATCACTTATTCCGCCAAGAATTCCTCCTGCATGATTGGTTTTTTTATTTATAGTTCCATTATCAATATAAAACGAATCATTATTTTCAGATCCAACTGCACATGAAGCTTTTATACCGTCTCCTATCTCAACTGCTTTTACAGCTCCAATTGACATCACAGCAGCAGCAATATCCGCATCAAGCTTATCAAAAACAGGTTCACCTACACCTGCCTTTATACCATTTATGCAGCAGACAACACTTGCTCCAGATGAATCTTTATCCTTAATAAGTTTTTCAAGATACAGTGAAGCTTCTTTTGCCGCAGTTCTGTCCGGCATGTAAAGAGGATTTTTTGTGATTTCATCTTTATCAAACCTTGAATCATCTATCTTTACAGGTCCAACAGAATCTACATATGTAAGAAAACTCACTCCTAATTCAGAGAGCATTTTTATTGCTATTGCTCCTGCCGCAACACGTCCAGCCGTTTCCCTTCCTGAAGACCTTCCTCCACCTCTATAATCACGAAATCCATATTTAGAATCATATCCATAATCTGCATGTCCAGGACGGTATATATCTTTGATATCTGTGTAATCATTAGAAATTTGATTTTCATTTCTTATTTCAAGTGAAATTGGTGTACCAGTAGTTTTACCTTCAAACACACCTGACAATATTTCCACTTTATCATTTTCATTTCTCTTTGTTGTAAATGCTGACTGACCTGGTTTTCTTCGATCAAGAAATTTTTGAATATCATCTTCACATAGCGGAATTCCTGCCGGGCATCCATCAACTATTGCACCAATACCCTTTCCATGTGATTCTCCCCAAGTAGAAACTCTAAATAAATCTCCTATGATTGATCCTGCCATAAATCAACTCCAATTCGTTATTTTTTATCTGATTATTTCTCAATTGATGCCCTAGGATGTGCATGATTGTATACATCTCTCAACTTGCTTTCTTTGCCCTTCAAGTATATCTGTGTTGTAGATATATCAGAATGCCCCAACATTTCCTGCACAGCCACCAAATCAGCTCCATTATTTACAAGATGAGCAGCAAAAGAATGTCTTATCATATGCGGAGTAATATCTTTTTGTATTCCCGCTTTTTTTGCATAAGTCTTCAAAAGCTTCCAGAATCCTTGCCTTGTCATCTCTCCACCTTTCAAATTTGTAAAAAGATATTCTGAATCTCCGCATATTCTCGGTCTAACAACTTCAATATGGCGTATCAGTGCGCCTATTGCTGCTGATTCAATTGGAATTATTCTTCTCTTATCATGATCTTCACATGTAACATATCCCATTTTCAAATTGAGATTTTCCATTTTTAATGAAATAAGTTCCGATACACGCAATCCTGTTGCATAAAGAAGCTCCAGCATTGCCTTATCCCGAATGCCTTTTATTGTTTTTCCACCCGGTTGGTCAAGAAGAAGATTGACTTCCTCAACAGTCAGCGTTTCCGGCATACGTCTTTTTACTTTAGGAGGGTGTACACCTGTTGTCGGATTGCTATGAATTTTCTGATTTTCTAAAAGATATAAGAAAAAAGAACGAACGCTTGCTACATTTCTTGAAACTGTTGACGAACTGAATCCCTGATTTTCAAGCATCATAACATATGAACGAAAATCCGTATTTGTAACAGATTCAAAATCCATTATTTCATGTTCTTGCGTAAACTTCAAAAATTTATGCAAATCGCCAGAATATGACTGAACAGTATTTTCACTGCTTTTTTTCATTTTCTTTAAATATAAAATATATTGGTTCACGAGTTCTTCCATACATAATCCCCCAAATGATTTCAAGATAAAAGTATAATTTTTTATTTACATAAAATCAACCCATGGGAGCATTATGTTTTTTGCATAATTGTGAAAAATCATTGCAAAAACAACTATATAAAGTGTTTATAAAGTTACATCAATACAAAATCTTGTGTCATTAAATTTTATTTATTTTATGATGTATGGCTCCAAGATCTAAACTCTTTTCAGACAGGGATACTTTGGGTGTTTTATGCTTAAGTTACTTTATATTTAAAATTTAATATTCACTTTTTTTCTTCAAATCATTATAAGCAAGGATTGCAATGATTGTTTTACTATCACAAATCTCACCTGAATACACTTTATCTACCGCATCTTTCAATGTCAGAAATACGAGATCAATATATTCATCCGGATCAGGATTTCTTTTTTTTATTTCAATATCTTCTCCTATAAAAATTGCTGTTCTTTCAGAAAAAAGACCAACTGCGGCTATCATATAATTTATATAAATAAGTTTTCCCGGCTGTAAACCTGTTTCCTCTATTGATTCGCGAACAGCACATCTGGCAAATGAATTAACATCTTTTTTATTAGTACTTTCCAATTTTTTTCCATTAGCATATATAATACATGGATTAAAATCATCTACGCTTTTAATATCAGTTTCTTCCATACATCCAGCCGGTATCTCAATATCATAATCATCCAGTGTGTTTCGATACTGTTTTACAAAAATCAGTTTTCCATCTGAATCAATCAGCAATATACCTGCGCCATTGCGATTTTCAACATAATCATATCGAACTATTTCGCCATCTGGTTTTTTCAGGATATCTTCGTATACCTTTACTCTATGTGCCTGAAATTTCAATATTCTTTTACATCTTTCAAAACTCTTCATTCAGTTATTCCTATCTTATAATTTAATAACAAAAGTACAAAACTGACCTTAACACATATAAAATATAAGTTTAATTATTTTATATTTACGTTTTTATGTATATTATTATATACCATTTTTCTTATTTCATCTTGATATTTGCGTGCTTGATTTTACCATTTAAACAAAAAAAACTGCCTTTGCAACTGCAAAGACAGCTTTTTACTCTTATTACTTAGCATAATCTGTAATTCTAGATTCCCTTATAAGGCTCACTTTAATCTGTCCTGGATATTCCATTTCATCTTCAATTTTCTTAGAAATTTCACGTGCCATTATAACCATGCCAGAATCAGTAACCTTTTCAGGTATAACCATAACTCTTATTTCTCTTCCCGCCTGAATAGCAAAGGATTTATCAACTCCATCAAAACAATTTGCAATTTCTTCAAGTTTTGTAAGACGGTTTGTGTAATTCTCCAAAGATTCCTTTCTTGCACCAGGACGTGCTGCAGAAATAGCATCTGCCGCCTGTACAATGCAAGCTATCAACGTTTCAGGTTCGCAATCTCCATGATGTGATGCAACTGCATCAATGACCGTGCTGTTTTCTTTATATTTTTTACAAAGATCAACACCAATCTGCACATGACTTCCTTCAACTTCATGATCTATTGATTTACCAATATCATGAAGGAGTCCGGCACGTTTTGCAAGTTTTACATCTTCACCAATCTCTCCGGCTATAAGTCCACTCAGCTCAGCTACTTCTATCGAATGCTTTAAGGCATTCTGACCATAACTGGTTCTATACTTCATTCTGCCCAGAAGTTTAATCATTTCAGGATGAAGTCCGTGAACACCAACCTCAAGAGTTGCTGTTTCGCCTTCCTCACGCATCTTATTTTCCACTTCTCGTCTGGCTTTGTCGACCATTTCTTCAATTCTTGCCGGATGGATACGCCCATCCACAATCAGCCGTTCAATTGCAATTCTCGCAACCTCTCGTCTTACCGGATCAAAACACGAAAGAACAATTGCTTCCGGAGTATCATCTACAATCAGATCAACACCTGTAAGCGACTCAATCGTTCGAATATTTCTACCCTCACGACCAATAATTCTCCCCTTCATATCTTCATTCGGAAGCTGAACCAACGAAACAGTAGATTCGGTAACAACGTCAACCGCACAGCGTTGAATCGCATTTGTAACGATTTCTTTTGCCTTTTTGTCGGCTTCGTCTTTTGCCCTCATCTCCATCTCTTTAATCATAATGGCTGATTCATGTTTGACTTCGTCTTCCACGGATTTAAGCAGGAATTCCTTTGCTTGTTCAGAGGTGAGTCCAGAGATTCTCTCAAGTTCCTGTTGCCTTTTTACGGAAAGTTCATCAACAGCTTGAGTTTTTCTTGCAAGATTCTCTTCCTGTGCAGTGAGAGATTGTTCTTTTCTCTCAATTGCTTCAGTCTTCTTGTCGAGATTTTCTTCCCTAGATAAGACTCTTTTCTCCATATGCTGAATCTCAGCACGTCGGTCATTCACTTCTTTATCAAGATCATTTCTTGTCTTTAAAGCTTCTTCCTTTGCAGACAATAAAATATCTCTCTTCTTTGTATCAGCCGCATTTAGCGCTTCATTTATAATATCCTTTGCTTTATCTTCTGCTTTTCCGATTTTTGCTTCCGCTATATTTTTTCTATATGCAGAACCTCCAATCCATGCCAGAACAATAAACAAAAGCGCAACTGCTGCGATAATGAGATAACCTAACACAGGAGCACCTCCTTCTATATGAAATTTTTTGTGCAATATGCAACAAATTAATACTAAACTTTGCAACGTTTTATGTCAAGTTAAACATTCACACCAACCTACCGTCTTATTTATGTTAATACTGCGTAAATTCCAATCAAATCCTGTGTTATACCATTTTTATTGCCTTTTATTGATTTGTCTAATTATTTCCCCCACCATAAAACCTCTTTGAGAAAGATATCTTACTGCTCTGTTTTTTATCTTTTCATCTTTCAAATCATAATTTTCAAATTTTTTTTCTAATATATTATTGATTAATTCATTCTCATCTATACCATCATCATTAATAACATTATTATAGATTTCATCAAAATTATTCAGAAAAATATCTTTCATTTCAAGTTCTCTATGTATCAGATCCCGGCTTTTTCTCCCAGCATATGTATGTATGTAAGCTTCTGCGTATCTTTCATCATCAAGATATCTTATCTCATATAGCTGTGTAATAACTTCATCAATGATTTCTTTCGAATATCTTCTCATTTCGAGTTTTGTTCTTATTTCTTTTGCACAATATTCTGACACTGTAAGTATGCTGACTGCCTTAGAGTACGCATGTTCCTCAACCATCTGCCAAATCTTATCATGAACACGTTCATCCACATCTTCTTCACTTTTTTCCCCATCACATGGTATATGTAACTGTAAATCCTCTAAATCTCTCCTATACAAAATTCCTATAAGTGATGAATCAATATATACATAGTAATGTTTTGTTCTTTTATCGCTTTTATATATAGTACAGTTGAACAATATTATTCTTCCTCCATAATATTTTATAAATATTAAATTTCATTTTACATAAATTTTAATATTAAAAAAAATTCTTGCTTTTTGAGCAGTTTATATTTGATATGATTTATTTTATTTATGTAAAAAGAATTTTGCACAATGCTTTTTGTTTAAAAAAAGCACCTAATGGATTTTGTATCACCATCAGGTGTTTTTATGACTGATTCATACTTTAAAGCAAATATTCATTATTCATCTAACGAACTATTGTCTGATGCCTTTGTTTTTTCTTTTACACTTTCTTTTTCTGATGTCTCTGAATCAGCACCAATACCATACCTGATACGTACTTCTTTTTCTATTTCTTCGCATACAGTAGCATTGTTCTGAAGATATATCTTTGCATTTTCACGTCCCTGACCAATTTTTTCGCCTTTATAAGCAAACCATGCACCAGATTTATTAACGACATCTATATTGGTTGCTAAATCAAGAATATCTCCCTCTTTAGAAATTCCCTTTCCAAACATAATATCAAATTCAGCTGTTTTAAATGGAGGTGCCACTTTATTTTTTACAACCTTAACTTTTGTATGATTTCCTACAACCTCTCCACCAACCTTAAGTGTCTCAACTTTCCTGACATCAAGTCTGACAGACGAATAAAATTTCAACGCACGTCCGCCTGTTGTAGTTTCCGGGTTTCCAAACATAATTCCGATTTTTTCACGAAGCTGATTGATAAAAATAACCACACAATTAGTTTTACTGATTACAGCTGTAAGTTTTCGAAGTGCCTGTGACATAAGTCTTGCCTGAAGTCCTACATGGCTGTCTCCCATATCACCATCTATTTCAGCCTTAGGTACCAATGCTGCAACAGAATCAACAACAACAACATCCACTGCCCCTGAACGAACCATCGTATCTGTTATTTCAAGAGCTTGTTCGCCACTATCAGGCTGAGAAATATACAAATTGTCAATATCAACACCAATATTTTTAGCGTAAAGCGGATCAAGTGCATGCTCTGCATCTATAAAACCAGCAATTCCACCCATCTTTTGAACTTCAGCTATAACATGAAGTGCAACCGTAGTCTTACCACTTGATTCCGGTCCATAAATTTCTATTACACGTCCCCTTGGCATTCCGCCTATTCCCAATGCAATATCAAGGCTGAGTGATCCTGTCGGTACCGCCTCCACATTTAAATTCTTAGTATTATCACCAAGCTTCATGATTGAGCCTTTGCCATATTGCTTTTCAATTTGAGCAACTGCCGCATCAAGTGCTTTCAATTTATCTTCTTTTGCCATTTATAAAAACTCCCTTCAAATTTGTCTGTCATCCGACTAACCCCACAGCCAAGTGAATCACAAACACAAAAATAAGTATAGCATAAAGAAAATTTAAATGCTATCGTATTAATACGTAAATCAAATTCAAAATATTGAACTTTAACCACTTACTATTCTATGTTTAATTTGATTTTTTATAAGATTTATCACATTCAGCAAAGGGGAAATTATATGTCAAATCTTGCTATAATTGCAGAATTCAATCCATTTCATAATGGTCATAATTATCTTTTGAACAAAGCAAAAAGCAGAGTAAATCCTGATTATACTTACGCTCTGATGAGTGGGAATTTCGTACAACGTGGTGAACCTGCTATATTTGAAAAATACACACGGGCTGCCGCAGCTGTATGTGCAGGTTTTGATGCCGTGTTTGAACTTCCTGCATTTTATGCTCTTGGAAGTGCTCGTGATTTTGCAGACGGTGCAATTTCACTTCTTAACAAGACTGGCAGCACAGACTATTTAGCTTTTGGAGTTGAAACCGAAGATTATTCACTTTTTAACATAGTCTCTACTATCCTTGCAGAAGAACCCGAGACTTTCAAATATCACTTAAAAACTCATCTTGCAAATGGTGAATCTTTCCCTCTTGCAAGATGTCATGCAATTGAAGAACTGGCTGAATTTAGTGTTACTGATTTCCTTACACTTCCTAATAATATTCTTGCACTAAGCTATATGACTGCATTAAAGAAAACACATTCAAAAATAAAACCAATATTAATCAAACGTACAGATGTAGATCACGACAGTAATGAATTTACAAAAAATTATGCTTCCGCGCGCTTGATTCGTGAGAACCTTGCAAGAAATCTTCCTGTTGATCGTTTTATACCACCAGATTCATACAATTCAATAAAAAAAATGTTTTCTTCTCCACTTACACCTGATGTTTATTTAAAACTTTTATCATTCGCAATTACTGAAGCAAAAATATATAGAGATGCATCATCTCTTCAAATTTGGGATATATCTGAGGATTTAATGAATAGGTTTTCAAAAGCAAATACAACTTACACATATAACGAATTATGCAATTTCTTAAAAACCCGAAATGAAACAATGTCCCATATTCATCGTGCATGTATGCATCTGCTACTCAGATTTACAGATAATGAACATAATATCATACAGCAGGAACGACCGGGATATTTAAATTTACTAAGTTTAAAATCTTCTTCTTCTGAATTAATTCGTATGATTCAAGAGAATTCATCTATTCCTGTAATCACAAAAAAATCTGCATTTATGCCCTCTTCCCACGCCTCAAAAGTAATGTGGGCAGCAGATCAAAGAGCAACAGCTTTATATCAATCATTACTATTTCAATCTAATTTGGCAGTCATTCCATCAGAGCTTTCTTCTACGGTAAAAGTGATCTGAAAATATTCAATATAAAAACCCTCTTTACTGAATTTTGTCCAATAAAGAGGGAAACTATCATGCAAAAAATCATCTTATTATATATCTAATTATTACATAAATTACACTGATCACTCATCATAAAAATCATCATCTTCATCTTCAAAGTCATCATCTTCTTCTTCTTCATCTTCTTCATCTTCTTCATTTTCATCTCGATTTGATGACTCTGAATAATCATGTCCTTTATAATCTGAAGACTCATCATCATAATCTTCATTCTCATCATAATTATCATTATTATCATGATAATTTGAATCATCATAATTCTGCTCATAATCTTCATTCTCGCCTGAATTGCCGTATCCATCATCATTTTGAGATAACGAATCAGTTGGAACTATTCCCTGATTAAGAAGATTTATACTTGTATTGACTTCACTCACATTATTTTCCAATGCCTGAACATTGTCGCTTAAAGAATCAACAAGATTTTTATAGTTTTCACTCTCAGCTTCTAATGTATCAGAAAGAAAATTTTTCATATTTTCAATCTGATTTTTCGTATAATTCAGTGATCCCAGTCGAACCTCTCTAGCCTCTTCATTAGCCTGTTTTATAATTTCCTGAGCCTGTTTTCTGGCATCATCAACAATTTCATCAGCCCTTGCCTTGGCAAGTTCTGTAATTTGGTTCTGATCAACAAGTCGCTTTGCTTCATTCAAAGAATCATTAATAATTGAATCTGAACGTGTTCTGGCTGATGCAAGTATTGCTTCCTTATTTCGCATTACCTTCCTGCATCGCTCGATTTCGGTTGGAATACTCAGCTTGAGTTCATTCAGCATTCTATGCATCTCATCAGATGGTACACTCTTATTTTTTGTGTTAAACGTCTGATTATTGCAGTTATCGATAAAAACCTCAATTTCATTAATCCTATCTACTAATGTCTTCTGACCAGCCATTCGTACTTCCTCCTGTACTACCTTTATTTAAGTTTCTCTCTAAGTCTGTTTGCAACATCCTTAGGTACAAACCCCTCACATATTCTTCCATATGATACAAATTCCCGCACCATACTAGAACTCAAATAAGAATACTCAGAATCAGTTCCTAAAAAAACTGTTTCAAGATTTCCACCCGATGCAGCTTTATTGCCCTGAGCCATTCGAAGTTCATCCGAAAAATCATCAGCTTCTCTCAAACCTCGAACAAGAACATTTACATTCTTTCCTTCAGCAAAATCAACCAAAAGACCACCAAAAGTCTCAATTCTAACATTAGGTAAATCTTTTACTACATCGTTTAGCATTTTAACACGCTCGTCTATAGAAAACAATGGAGATTTTTTTTTAGAGTTATACAAAATGCACACAATTACTTCATCAAATATTTTTGATGCTCTTTCTATAACATTAACATGCCCATTAGTTACCGGGTCAAAACTACCCGGATATATAACTTTACTCATCATTCAGGCCTTTCCGAAATAAATATATGTTTATTTGTTTTGTAATGTTTTTCTTTATATATGCAGAACTTTGTTGAGTCAAGATATGAAAAATCATCCTCAAGTCTTGCTTCAACCACTATCTTATAATCAGGATTAATAAATTCTTTTTCATTCAATATAATCAAAACTGATTTTTCAAGTTCCTTACCATATGGCGGATCAATAAATATAATATCAAAATCAACTTTTTGAATATTTCTTACATATGAAACAGCATCTATTCTAAGTATATCAGCTTCATTTTGAAACTTTGTAAATGCTATATTTTCCTTTATACACTGCAGTGATTCCCTTCCATTTTCTACAAATACAGCATGTTTTGCTCCTCTTGAAAGTGCTTCTATTCCGATTGCTCCACTTCCAGCAAATAAATCGAGGAAACGTGCACCAGGAACATCATTCTGAAGACAATTAAAAAGTGTTTCTTTGTATTTATCTGCGGTTGGTCTTGTCGCATCTCCTGAAATTGTTTTTAGCGGGAGGCTGCGTCTTGTACCTGCAATTACTCTCATATTTTTGGCTCCTATATATAGTTTAGTATTAATCTCATATTTATATTTTTTACAGTTTCAAAGATTTTACATATACAGTATGATTATTCACTTATAGTTGATTTTAGCCACTTACCAGTATCTGTCAAATCGTCATCTGTCCAATCTGATTTTTTTTCACACCCTGATTTTAAAAGTGCAGATGTTTCAGATTTATTTGAAACGCTCCATCCGACATAAGATATATTATATTCATCAAGTAAATCCATCCAGCTTTTTGCTGAATCATAATCAATACCGCCATTTCCCGATGCGTCACAAATACTAAACTCTGAAACAAATATAGGAAGTCCTGCTTCGTGTGCCTGCTTTACTTTATTGCGGATATTATCCTTATGAGTTGCTGCATAAAAATGGCATGTGTACATTATATTACTTTGTCCTGTAATAGGATCTTTTGCAGCAACATCAACATCTTGAGACCATGTAGGTGTTCCAACAATTATTATTGCATCTTTATCATTTTTTCGAATAACCGGAATTACACTTTCAGCATATTCTTTAATGTCCGACCATTCTGTACTTCCATTAGGCTCATTACATATTTCAAAAATAACATTATCATAATCTGCATATTTTGATGACATTTCATCAAAGAAGCTTATTGCATCATCTTTGTATGTAAGTGGATTACCATCGCTCAATATGTGCCAGTCAATAATAACATACATTCCAAGTTTTGAAGCAGAGTCAACACCGCTTTCCACAAGTGACTTTAACTGTGCCTTATCTCCTCCGGTACAATAACCACCATTTTCTGCTGTATACATCGCAAGTCTGACTACATTTGCCCCCCATTCGTCACGAAAGGTTTTAAATGCATCTTCATTTACATATTGAGGGAACCATGCAAGGCCATGTGTACTTACACCTTTCAGTTGAAATTTATCTCCATTTTTATCAACAATGTCTGTACCTTTGACTGAAAGTTTACCATGAATTGCAACCGGTGTTCCTTGGGAAGATTTAGCTTTTTCTTTTTGGCTATCTGATTTTTTTATTTCAGATTTATCTGTATCACTTTTACCAGTATCAGATTTATCTGCTTTTGATGCATCTACGCCTGATTCAGTAGTTGCAGTATTTTTTACGTTCAGATATTCTTTTCCATTTATCAAAAGCTTACTTTCAACTTTTGACGGCACTTTATCTTCTGATGCGAATTTCACCTGAAGTCCAAAACTGGTAGTTGACTCAGGTGCAAGTGTCCCATTGTAATCCACAGCAGTACAATGAATCTCTGAACCTGAAATTTTAAATTTTGCATTCCAACCATCTCCTACATTTGCAGATGTAAAATCAGTCAGGACAACATCCCAATCATTAAGTTCTTCGGATGAATCATTATGTATATCTACATTATATTGTTTGACATAGCTGTCTCCATTTTGCCATCCTCCACCATCTGAAACAGACACATAACATGATTTTTCAGAATTAATATCTCTTTTTTCAGAATCAGTAACACTTGCAGTTTTTGCATCTGTATCAGTTGATTCTGCATCTGTACATGAATTATCATTTTTATTTTCTTTTACAAAACTTTCCGTTGTACCTGCTGATTTATGTATACCTTTATTTTTATCAATCACAATATATACTGTAAGACATATTACAATCACAGCTAATACAATTATAGCTGCAACAAGCAACTTGTTTTGTTTCTTTTTCATACCTTCCTCCAAATAAAAACATAATTGATTTACTTTTGTAAACTGAAAATAAAACTCTTTTCTTGTATGCAGTAATTATTTTTGTGTTCAATATTTATGCAATCAAATTAATAAGTTATATTTTTCAGCTCAGTAACCTCTGTATCCGGTGGCAATATAAGAGAAACCTCCTGGGCCGCCTTCAACATATCTGCATCAGAATAAATATCAGCATATATAAAACCAAGTTCACCGCTTTGTCTGGAACCAAAAAACTCTCCAGGTCCACGTAATTTCAGATCCTGCTCCGCTATAAAAAAACCATCATTTGATTTTTCCAGAACTTTTAATCGTTCAATTGATTGCTTTGTTTTCTTTGAGTCAATAAACATGCAGTAACTTTGTGCATCCCCCCTACCTACTCTTCCACGTAGCTGGTGTAATTCTGCAAGTCCAAAACGTTCGGCATTCTCAACCAGCATAACAGTTGCATTAGGATTATTTATTCCAACTTCTACAACTGTTGTTGATACAAGAATATCTATTTTTCTTTCAGAGAATTTTTTTAAAATTTCATCTTTATCCTGATTTTTCATTTTTCCATGCAGTATTTCAATATGAATATCTGTATTTACTATTTTTTTTATTTGTTCTGCATAGTCCGTAACATTTTCAGCATCTATTATTTCATTTTCTTCTATCATAGGGCAAATTATATATGCCTGATGACCTTTTTTTATTTCATTTTCAATAAAACGATATGCCGATGCACGGTAGCTTGTATCTATCACAGAATTCAGTATTTTCTTTCTTCCCTTAGGCATTTCTTTTATAATAGAAATATCCAAATCTGCATACAACATAATTGCAAGCGTTCTTGGAATAGGAGTAGCACTCATTATAAGTGAATGTGGATTATTTCCTTTTTCTGATAATTTTTCACGCTGTTTCACACCGAATCTGTGCTGTTCATCTGTAATAACAAGTCCAAGTTTTTTAAATTCAGTCTTATCTTCTATAATTGCATGTGTACCAATAACCAGTCCTATCGAACCATCTGCAAGTCCAGAATACACATTTCTTTTTTCTTTTACACTCATTGAACCAGATAAAAGTGCAACTTTAATATGATATGGACGAAACATTCTGCAAAAATCATCGTAATGCTGTGCAGCAAGTACCTCAGTTGGTGCCATTAATGCACCCTGATATCCTGAAAGAACAATCATCAGAAGTGAGGCTGCTGCAACTATAGTTTTGCCGGAACCAACATCCCCTTGAATAAGACGATTCATTACATAGCCAGATTTAATATCATGCAAAATGTCTTTCAGTGCATTTTTCTGTCCATTTGTCAATTCAAACGGAAGTCCTGAAATAAATCCATGAAGTTTTGTTTCTGCTTCTTCAGTAATCTTTATATCAGACGCAATGCATATATTTTCTTCTCTCATAATTCTTACTTGCATAAGAAAAGCCAGAAACTCATCAAATGCAATTCTATTTCTTGCCTTCTTTAATTCCTCACTATTATGAGGAAAATGAAGAGTATAAATGGCATCCGGTCGCTTAATCAATTTATATTTCTGACATATTTCATCTGAAAGCGGGTCATTAATTTCTTTTATTAAATCAACAGCTCCAGATATAGCTTTCAATACTGTATTATTTGATATTCCTTTTACAAGAGGATAAACAGGCTGTAATGTTTTCATAAGTTTAACATATTGAAACTCAGAATAAATTTCAGGCTGCTGTATTATCTTTATGCTTCCACGAGAAGAAACCAGTCCATAAAAAACATACTTTTCACCCTTATGAAGTTTATAACAAAGGTATGGCTGATTATACCAGATAAGTTCTAATGTCCCAGTACCATCACTGACTGTTGTTGTTGAAATTTGAAATTGATGTTTTTTTATAACACTGACATTTTTTACTATCTGCCCAAAAAAGGAAGCCCTGTCACCTTCCGCTGCCGCGCTTACAGGAACAGGGTTTCTATATTCTTTATAATCTCTTGGAAAATATAAAAGTAAATCACTAATTTTATATATATTGAGTTTATGAAAAAGATCTGCGGTTTTTTCACCAATTCCTTTGATTTCAATTATATCATCCTGAAAATTCATAATCCCGACCTTCTAAAATATCACTCAACAGATATGATATAATAATAAATTGGCTGTCCTCCAAAGTGAGTATCTAT
>CALMUC010000191.1 GCA_937872845.1 uncultured Lachnospiraceae bacterium
CAAGTCCGGCATTTTCCAGTGCATTTTTCACAAATGCCTCATTTGTAAGAGTTTCAAGAGTTGTACCCGACTTCGATACCAGTATAAAAATAGTATGAGAAACATCTATTGATGAAAGCACTGCTGTTGCATCATCCGGATCTACATTTGAAATAAAATGCGCATCCATAAAAAATGTATTATTCTTTTTTGCCCAGTTTTCAAGTGCAAGATACATAGCTCTTGGTCCAAGATCAGAGCCACCGATACCTATCTGACATACTGTTGTGAATTTCTCACCATTTTCATTGACAATCTTTCCTTCGTGAACATCTTTTGCAAACTGTGCAATACGGTTCTGCTGAAGTACATAAAACTCTCGCTTATCAACACCATCAGCCATAACCTTTTTACCAAGTGAACCTCTTGTAAGATGATGAAGAACAAGCCTGTTTTCTCCTGTATTTACTACTTCACCATTATAAAGAGCTTCAAATTTATCACTCAGCTCTGCTTCTTCTGCAAGTTTCTCAAGCTTATTTAAAATGTCATCATTTACAGCCTTTGCTGCATAATTATAGGCAAAACCAGCCGCCATCGAAACACTGTATTTATTCACACGAGCTGCACCGCTGTCACCTGTCATTACTTCTTTTAAGTTTACTTTTTTTGCATCCTTCAAGTCATTAAATGACTGAAGTTCATCAAAATTTCTCCAGCTAATCATGGATTTATCCCTTCCAGTTTATATTATTTTCAAAATTACCATCAAGCATTATACCATTATTACTTTAAATTCCAACCCCTGAATTAGTGTCATTTTTAATTTTATTCTTTTTTTTAATTTTATTCTTTTTTTATTTTTTTGTTTTATTCTGTTTTATTTCTATTCTATTGTTTTTAATCATTTCGTTTTTAGTCATTTTTACCGTTTTCTTCATCCAGATTATAAACTTTACTCATTACTGCGCTTACAAGAGCTTTCATCTCCCCATTAAATTTTGAAGGAAAATTTGCTGACTGTTTTTGTCCATCTTTCTGTAATATTGTCAATGAGCTTATAAGAAAAATGCCCGTATTAACCGAAGCACATTCTATTTCTGTAATATCGATGGTTTTATCTCCCGGAAGTATAAACTTATCTTTATCGAACGAAATCTTACCAATTGTTATTTTTTCAGATAAATCTGTCATTTGTTAATGTCCTGCCTCTCTTTTTAAAATGTAATTTTGACATCCACCTGATAATATGATTGCAGGGGCAAAATTACCCTTTGCCCTTAACATCATAATCTATAAACATAAAAAAACGCAGCAGTATTTTAGTCTGCTGCGCTCATTCTAGCACTTACAATTTTTGCGTGCAATGCATCTTCCAAAGAGATATTTACAGGAATTCATTTTTGTATATTAATTTACACAGATTTTTCGGATTTTTTTAAAACAGTCTTTCATACATTTTAATGACATCCGATTTAGAAGTTGTTCTCGGATTAACTGCAATATTGCCGCTTTTCATAGCATCATCTGCCATCTGGCTGAAGTATTCGGATTTGACACCTACATCACTTAATCTTTCAGGAATCCCTATGTCATGATTTAACTCACGAATCATATCTGGAAGCATTTCCGGAACAAACTCAAACTTATTAATTTTCTTTCTTGAAATACATTCTGCAATCTCCAGATATTTTCCTTTATCAGAAAGTGCATTAAATTCAGCAACTGCAGGAAAAATAATTCCATTCGCAACACCATGCGGCACATTAAAAAATGCACTTACCGGATGACTCATTGCGTGAATATCACCAAGACGCGCCCATGAAAAAGCAATTCCTGCAAAAAGTGATCCAATCATCATATTTTCCGCTGCATTTATATTTGTACTGTCTGCTGTAAATGTACGAATGCTGCTGCCTATATATTCCATTGCTTTCTTTGACATCATTTCCGTAAATGGTGATGCATCCTTGGAAATATATGATTCCTCCGCATGTATAAACGCATCAATACCACAAGCTGCAGCAACACTTTTAGGTGTTGACGCCAAAACCTCCGGATCAAGAACTGCATATGCCGGAATAAGATCATAACTAAATACCGTAAGTTTATAGTTTCTGCTGTGATCCGTTATTACCGAAAATGCAGTAACCTCAGATCCCGTTCCGGCAGTGGTCGGTACTGCAATAATCGGATCAACTGGTCCCGGCACCTTACCACCACCCTCATACTCTGTAATATTTCCACCATATTTTGCTACTACCGCAGCAGCTTTTGCCGTATCCATCGGAGACCCGCCACCAAATGCAATAATCATCTCCGCTTCAGATTTCTTATATGCATATGCCGCTTTTTCAACAATATCAACAGATGGGTTCGCCTGTGTATCAGAAAATACATCAGCTGATATTCCAACACGCTTTAGCCCATCTATCATATCATTCATGAAATTCATCTTGGCAAGATGAGGTCCGGTAATTATAAACGCCTTGTGCGGCTTCCCTTCTGGCAGAATTTTTATTGATGCCTTGTCCGCAGATCCATTTCCCACTATTTTTGCAGCTATCTCTGGTATTTTTTTTAAAGAACCTGCCCCAACATATACGTCCTGCGGCACCGAGAATGTAAATTTATTCATGGAAAACTCCTTTACAAAAAACGAAAGCCTTATAGAGCTGTCTTGTTTTAGCTCATATATTATATTTCATATCGCATATGTCATATCTGATATTACATATTTATTTCATCAAAAGTTTTTCAACTGATTCTTTTATAATTTCAAATGCCTTATCACATTCTTCTTTATTTACAACAAGTGGAGGGATCATTCTTATTACATCAGATCCAATTGCAGTAATAAGCAAATGATTATGAAAACATTCATGTTTTATATCTACAGAATTTAATGTTCCATCAAATTCCACACCGATAAGAAGTCCCTGATGTCTCACTTCCTTAATATGCGGAAGCGTTTTTAGTTTATCTGAGAAATAATCTCCCATTTCTTTCGCATTTTCCGCCACATTTTTAGAAAGCAGCTCCGTCACCTCTGCTAACGCTGCAGCACAGCAAACAGGATGTCCGCCAAATGTTGTTCCATGAGACCCCTCTGTAAATGCTGCGGCAACTTCGCTTGTTGCACAAATAGCGCCTATCGGCATTCCTCCGCCCAGAGCCTTTGCCATTGAAACAATATCTGGCTTAATACCATAATTCATATATGACATAACAGAGCCTGTTCTGCACCATCCTGTCTGAACCTCATCAAGAAGGAGAAGCATATCATGCTCATCACAGAATTTTCGAAGTCCTGTCATAAATTCCATAGTTGCTGGATGAACTCCACCCTCCCCTTGAACCGGCTCAATCATAATTGCAATTGTATTCTCTGTGCAAGCATCACAGAATGCTTTTAAATCATTATATGGCGCATATGAAAATCCATAAGCCATTGGTCCGAAACCTATCTGACATGCATTTCCCGGCTGACCTGTTGCTGACATTGCGCCAAATGTTCTGCCATGAAATCCATTCTTTGCTGTTACAATATTATATCTGTTAGGTCCATATTTCTCGACTCCATACTTTCTTGCCATCTTAATCATTGCTTCATTTGACTCAGTTCCTGAATTCTGAAAGAAAATCTTATCCATTCCGAGTGCTGTACAAACCTTTTCTGCAAGAAGTGCCTGCGGAATAGTATAAGGATAATTAAAAGTCTGCATCAAATCTTTTGCCTGATCTGTCACAGCTTCAACAATTTTTTCATTACAGTTGCCAAGTGCATTAACTGCAATCCCGGCATAGAAATCAAGATATGGTGTATCATTTTCGTCATACATATACATTCCGCTTGCATGATCTGCAAGAAAATCATAACGTTCATATGTTTCAATCATATAACGCTTTACCTTGTCCTTGATATCCTGTGCTGTAAGTCCTGTGTCCTTTAATCTCATAATAAATTCCTCCTGTTCTTCCCGCAGGCAAAAATAAAGCGTCATAAGTCTTTAACCGACTCATGACGCCATTGTCATTTATAGAGGCAATCTGCCTGCCACTTTACCCAGCTATAAAGCAGCTGTATTTTTTATGTTGTGTGAAATATATCACCACCCGAAAACATGGTCAATGTATAAACTTCGCCTAAAATGAGAACGTATAAAATTCCAGTGCCACAAAAATGTTGTTACCATCTTATTTTCCGGAAATCCTGCAGACTTTGTTATACATTATAAATTGCACTGCAAGAAGAATTAAAAGATAAAACGGCAGAAGGAAAATTCCTATATGTCTTGCAAGCATACCGAAAAGCGGCGGCATTAAGCTAGTTCCTACATATGCCGCAGCCATCTGAACTCCGACAATTGCCTGCGACTTTTCGCGTCCGAAATGCTTTGGTGTTGAATGTATAATGCAAGGATAAATAGGCGCACATCCCAGCCCAACAGCAACAAATCCAGCCAATGCCATAATATCACCACCAGGTATCAAAAGAAGAACAATTCCTGTAAATATAATTGCCTGCCCTGCACGAATAAGCTGACTGTCACTGAATTTTATTGTAAGAAATCCATTTATCATCCTTCCAATCGTAATTCCAATATAGAAAAGGCTGGCAAATGAGGCTGCAAGCCCGTTACTTACTCCCTTCTGAAGTACAAGAAAACTGCTTGCCCAAAGCCCAACTGTCTGCTCAACTGCGCAGTAACAAAAAAATGAAAGCATAATTTCCTTTGCTCCCTGCATTTTAAATATATCCCGAAGAGGAATTGGCGATGCGGCAGAATTCTGGGATTCTCCTTTTTCTGCTTCAGTTCCATCTTTCTTAGCATCTGCTTCATTCTTTTCCATCTTCTTCCAAAGCGGAAGACTGAATATAACAATTGCCGAAAGGACAACCTGAATTATACTGATGATTCGATATCCTTGATTCCAGGATCCTCCACGGGTAACTGCTTCACTCATAATGTAAGGTCCTATTGATGCTCCTACGCCCCACATAGAATGAAGCCAGCTCATATGCCGGCTTGCGAAATGCAATGCCACAAAATTATTCAGAGCTGCATCCACTGATCCGGCTCCCAGTCCATATGGAACCGCCCAAATGAGCAGCACTGCAAACGAATGCGACAATGAAAATCCAAAAAGCGCAGCAGCAGTCATTGCAATACTGACAGAGATCGGAAGAGCGTCGTGTAGGGAAAGAG
>CALMUC010000192.1 GCA_937872845.1 uncultured Lachnospiraceae bacterium
GCCTGCGGTATATATGGCATGTGACATAATCTGTCCTGATAATCGTGCACAAACAGGGACAACTTTCTGATCTCCCTGTATGTATCCGAAAACTGTCCATATTCTCTGATCGGTGCACAAAAATCATAACTTTTTTCCGGAAGATCATTGGGATATCCCGTCTCTGTCGATTCTTGAAGTGTTGTCAGCCTGCCTTCCGGATTTGTGCCGCCATGATACATATAATAACCCAGAAGATTGCAGCCGCTTCCAATCTTTACCATTGACATAGCTCCAATATCACGACCTGATGCAATTGGTCTTCTGTGTGCAGTTACCTGTAATCCTCCGCCCAGTTCTGCTGTCAAGTACGGATATTTGTTCATATCAAAGGTAATCCCGGTTCCAAGTCCATGATCAGATCCGATATTATGATCATTACGCTCATTTGTAAAAATATAATTCCCGCTTGGTTCTATTTCGGTAAGTCTGGGATCCCATGGTGCTTCACAGTAGCCGCCCATAACAGGTATCGCACCACCTGTCACAGCACCTCCCCATCCGGTTGCCGTATAGACAGGCACATCAAAACCAATTTCTTTTGCCATTTCCATAAGCGTCTGCATGTGTATTTCCCCAATTTCACCACTCTGTCCCCCTACATGACCGTACTCATTTTCAATCTGAATACCGATTACGGGTCCGCCATCTTTCAGCAAAAATCCTTGGGTCTGCTCAAAGATTTTTTTCCAAAAGGCCCTTACCTCTTTTAAATATTCCGGTGCATCTGAACGCAGTATAAATTTTTTTTCATCTGCTTCCTGCAAAAGCCAGTCAGGAAATCCGCCGTTTCTTACTTCCCCATGAACCCATGGCCCGATTCTGAGAAATCCATACAATCCGCTTTTCTGTATTTTCTCCAAAAAGGAATGCAAATTTCGCAGACCGGAAAAATCAAATTCTCCTTTTACTTCTTCATGATGAATCCAAATAACATAAGTGGAAACAATATCTATTCCGCCTGCTTTCATTTTATATAATTCCTGTTCCCACATTTCCTGCGGATATCTGCTATAATGCATTTCCCCCATAACCGGGAACCACGGCATCCCATCTATCGTCAGGCTTTCTGATGTAAACCCTATCTTTGACTGTTTTCCTATTATCATTTTAACCTCTATTCCTATGGTATTTCCTGTTTATATCAGGTTCGAACATAAAGTGCAAACCTGTTCCTTCCATTCGGGATCTTCTATTTGCTATTCGGATACGCTTTTTTTATTCTGTTGTATTCCTCAGCTGTAATAGGTAAAACTGTACCATGCTTAAATCCGTATGGAAATGAAAATTTTGCATCTGACCTGACAAATCTGCCGGATGCAATATCATCTGCCACAAATGGAACATAACCCTGCCTGTTTTTATCGCATCCATAAAAATCAAGCATTACACACCATTGTCCATTTGCCATCTGAAAACAGGTCGGTGCCTCATACTGCCCGGGTTGCAGTTTTATCATTTCTTCATCAAATGCCGGCAAAGACTCATATTCTCCGGTAAGCGTTTTCCCTTTTTCCAGATAAATATGTCCATCCGGACGATTATCTTTTATAAAACGATAATACCAACCAGCATGGTATACAATATTAGAATCAATGATTTGACCTTCTTCTTTGCGGCACAACAGCTTCGGCTCTGAAAAAATCACAAAATCTTTTGTTTTGGCATAATAAATTGCCATATTGGGCTCCCCCGCATGATAGGAAGACCAATGTACCAGATAATCTCCTGCCGCTTCATCGTATATGATGTCCGGTGCCCATGCACAGCCAAACGAATCGTCCACAACTCTTACCATAGACTGTGATGACCAATGCACCAGATCTCCCGATTCCCATCTGGAGAAGAACTTGCTTCCTTCGTGATTTACCGTATCCCATGAGCCATGATACTTGTCCTTAAAATGATTTGCAAGGCTCAAGTCAGTTGCAAGAATAACAAAGCGTCCGTCTCTTGTTCTTGTTATCGTGAAATCTCTTACCCCTTCATCTCCCTGACAGCTCCAGAGTATCGGATTTCCGCCATTTGTCTGTTCCCATATAAATCCATCCCTGCTCAGTGCAAAGTATACCTGCTCCCCGTCAGCGGTATATTTTTCTTTAAAATGTACAAATAAATATGCTTCATTTTCCATAATATCCTGTTTTTCCACCTTTCTTTTCAGACTGCCTCTCCAGATATATCAGCCACTTTGTCTTCAGACAGAATTCGGTTCATTGTTTTCATTTTACAATATCTTTTATAAACGCAACAGCCTGTGTTTTATGATGTTCTAAATTATTTTAATTTATTTTTTCTATTCGAGCGATTTTATCTTGTTTTTTTAGGATAAGAACCAGAATGTCCAACATTTTGACAACTTTTTCATACATCTCCTACTTGCTATAATTTGCTTACTTTGCTAAACTTGTAGGCGTACTCGGAATACGTTTTCCGTCTTGCTACAGAGTATGTTACGAAAATTTTACATATAAAAAATGCAGTGATGCAGAGGAGACAAGTAATGAACGAAAAGGTAACGTTTGATTATTCAAAAGCAGCACCGTTTATAAACGATGCCGAAGTCGAAATGATGGAATCCCAGGTTGAAAATGCCAAAAAGGTTCTTACCGACAAAACCGGAGCTGGTAATGATTTTCTGGGATGGATTGATCTGCCTGTCGATTATGACAAGGATGAGTTTTCCAGAATTCAGAAAGCAGCAGCCAAAATTCAGAAGGACTCAGATGTTCTGATCGTAATCGGTATCGGTGGTTCCTATCTTGGTGCACGGGCTGCCATTAATTTCCTGCGTCATAGTTTTTATAATACCGTCAGCAAAGAAATCCGCAAAACTCCGGAAATATATTTCTGTGGCAATTCTATCAGTGCGAATTATCTTAGTGATCTGGTTGATGTTGTAGGAGATCGTGATTTTTCTGTTAACATGATCAGTAAATCTGGTACCACAACAGAACCTGGCATCGCATTTCGTATTTTTAAAGAACTGTTGATCAAAAAATATGGCAGAAAAGGTGCTGCGGAAAGAATTTATGCAACTACCGATAAATCCCGTGGTGCTTTAAAGAGTGAAGCAAATGAAGAGGGTTATGAATCCTTTGTTGTTCCGGATGATGTTGGTGGACGTTTCTCTGTTCTGACTGCTGTTGGTCTTCTTCCTATTGCTGTTTCCGGCGCCGATATTGATAAACTGATGGAAGGCGCTGCAGAAGGCAGAAAG
>CALMUC010000193.1 GCA_937872845.1 uncultured Lachnospiraceae bacterium
GATAATACCAAATTTATCCGCGCTTCTATTATACCTTGCTTTTCAAGCCTCTCAATTCTTGCTGAAACAGCAGGTGATGAAAGGTATACCTTTTCTGCAAGATACTTTAGAGGATATCTTGCATTCTCTTGTAAAAGATGAAGAATTTTAATATCTATTTTATCCATGTTGTCCTCACTTAAAATATACTCTTAAAAAAATTAATAAATTAATATATAATACTTAAATATTATAAGACAATTTCGACTGATATACCAGCATAAAGTGATAAATCATTAAATTTCTGTTTATATATTGATGACATATTTTGACATGAATTAATTTGAATAATAAAATAATAAAAAAAGTGAAGCATAGTGAGGGAAAAAATGGAAATACGAATTAATAAATACTTAAGTGAGGCTGGTGTTCTTTCAAGAAGGAAGGCTGATGAAGCAGTTGAGTCAGGAGAAGTATTAATAAATGGAAAAGAAGCACATAGTGGAGATAAAGTAGGAACATCAGATGTTGTTACATATAAAGGAACAGAAATTAAATTAAAGGACAAGAAAGTTGTTCTTGCATATTACAAACCGATCGGGCTTGTTTGTACATCAAAAGAAGCTGATCCAGATAGTATATTCAGAAAAATTGATTATCCGGACAGATTGATTTATGTCGGCAGATTAGATCAGGCTTCTCAGGGACTTTTACTTTTGACAAATGATGGAGATCTTGCAAATAAAATTCAAAAAGCAAGAAATCATCATGAAAAAGAATATATTGTAAGGGTGGGAAGTGAAGTTACTGATGAATTTATAAAGAAGGCATCAGCAGGAGGACTTGTATTTCATGAATTGAATGGCAGGACAACTAAACCGTGTAAAATAATAAAACAGGGACCGCAGTCATTCAGAATAATCCTTACAGAAGGAATTAATCGTGAAATAAGAAGGATATGTGAAAACTTCGGATATCGTGTAAGTTATTTAAAAAGAATCCGTGTCATGAACATTGAGCTTGGTGATTTGAAACCAGGAGAATACAGAGAGTTGACAGAAACAGAGATAAAAAATTTACGAAAACTTTGTGATGAGGATGAGATACATTATGCGGGAAAATAATATTTTAAATACATTAAAAAAAAATGAAAATCAAAAAATTTCAAGAATGCATGAGCTTGTGAAAATATTAAATGAAGCTTCAAAAACATATTATGATGAAGATAATGAAGTTATGAGTAATTTTGAATATGATAAGCTTTATGATGAATTATCAGAATTAGAGAAAATTACAGGAACTGTTCTTTCAAACAGTCCGACAATTCATGTTGGTTATGAAGTGGTGTCTGAACTGCCAAAAGAAAAACATTCTGAGCCAATGCTTTCACTTGATAAGACTAAGGATATAAATACACTTGCTGACTGGCTTGGCAGTAATGAAGGAATTGTTTCATGGAAAATGGATGGACTCACTGTGGTGCTTACATATGAAAATGGAATGTTGAAAAAAGCTGTTACAAGGGGAAATGGTGAAGTAGGGGAAGTTATTACAAATAATGCAAAGACATTCAAAAATCTGCCTGAACTGATTCCCTACAAAGGGAAATTGGTGGTACGTGGTGAGGCAGTTATTGGATATCATGATTTTAAAAAAATTAATGAAGCAATTCCTGATGCGGCTGCTAAATATAAAAATCCAAGAAATTTGTGCAGTGGTGCTGTACGCCAGCTTGACAGCGCTGTTACGGCGAGAAGAAATGTTAATTTTTTTGCATTTTTCATGGCAGATCCGGAGGACCATGAACTTAATATGCGTCTTGGAAATTCATTTGAAAATAGATTTGAATATTTAAGTGAACTTGGATTTGATGTTGTTGAATATAAAAAAATAAAAAATGGAAGTGAAATTCCTGATACTGTGAGCGAATTTCAGAGTAAACTTCAGGAAAATGAATTTCCTTCTGACGGACTTGTTGTTGATCTGAATGATATAGAATATGGCAAGAGCCTTGGAATTACTGCAAAATTTCCAAGAAATGCTATTGCTTTTAAATGGAAAGATGAAGAGGCTGAAACTGTTCTCAGAGATATTATATGGAGTCCATCAAGAACCGGACTTATCAATCCGGTAGCGGTATTTGATCCGGTTGAACTGGAAGGAACAGTTGTTCAGCGTGCAAGTCTCCATAATGTAACTTATGTTAAAGAAATGCAACTTGGGTTGGGTGATAAAATCAGAGTTTATAAGGCAAATATGATAATACCTCAGATTTCTGAAAATATAACGAAGTCTGGTGAACCACATATAACTGATATGTGTCCTGCGTGCGGAGCACAAACATATATACAAAATGAAAATGGAACTGAGACTCTTCATTGCCCAAATCCAGAGTGCCCGGCAAAAAATGTTAAATTATTTTCGCTTTTTGCGTCAAGAAATGCCATGAATATAGATGGAATTTCAGAAGCCACAATGGAAAAATTTATAGATGCAGGATTTCTTCATCATCTTTCTGACATATATAATCTGAGTGAGTATAAAGAAAAAATCATAAGTATGGAAGGATTTGGAGAAAAGTCATATGAGAATATTATTTCATCAGTTGATAAGTCAAGAAATGCAAGGGTTTCTGGATTTATTTATGGACTTGGGATAGCAAATGTAGGTGTATCAAATGCAAAAATGATTGCCAGAAATTTTCATGATGATATAGATTCAATTATTTCTGCTTCTGAAGATGAAATCAGTGATATTGAAGGAGTAGGAGATGTAATAGCACATGCCGTAAAAATTTATTTTGAAAAGGCTGAAAACAAAGATGAAATAAATAAACTCCGCAGAGAGATAAAATTTATACATGAAGAAACTGAATTGCCACAGGATCTTAGTGGAAAAATATTTGTAATAACCGGAAGCCTTGCATCATATCCCAATCGGGATGCACTAAAGAAAGAAATAGAGGACAGAGGCGGAAAATGTTCAGGATCTGTCAGTGCAAAAACAAACTATCTGATAAATAATGATATTTTTTCTGATTCATCAAAGAATAAGAAAGCTAAAATGCTTGGAGTTAAAATAATTACTGAAGAGGAATTTAAATCAAATATATTTTGAATCTGACTTTGCATTTTTGAAAATACGAACAGATATAAAAAACATTTTAAGTGAATGGTAATAATTATTTATATAAATAACAATATAAAGATATGAATCTTTACATCAGATTGATGATTCATGATATTAAAATGTTATGACGTGGAAAGTTTGCCTGAATTATGTTAAAATATATTTTTACATAGATTTTTGCTTTGGGATATAAAATAATATAGATTTTATATAACTCATTTCTATGATGATTTATGTTAAGACTTGATTCAAATAAAAAAATTTATTGTAAAGGTGATGGTTTTATGCCAATCAGAATTGACAACGATCTTCCTGTAAAAAAAATACTAGAGGATGAAAATATATTTGTAATGGATGAACCTCGTGCAACAACACAGGACATTCGTCCGATAGATATTTTGATATTGAATCTTATGCCGTTAAAAGAGGATACAGAGCTTATGTTGTTGCGCAGTCTCTCTAATACTCCTCTTCAGGTTAATATTACATTTATCCGAACCATGTCATATCAGGGAACTCATACGAGTGAAGCTCATCTTGAAAGATTTTATTCTGATTTTGATCATGTAAAAGGTCGTAAATGGGATGGACTTATAATAACAGGGGCACCTGTTGAAAAAATGAAATTTGAAGATGTGGACTATTGGAATGAACTTACCGAAATTATGGACTGGTCTGAAAAAAATGTAACATCTACATTTCACATTTGTTGGGGAGCGCAGGCAGGACTTTATTATCGTTATGGTATTTCAAAACATGAATATCAGAATAAACTTTCAGGAATATATGAAAATTATACAATTCATAAAAAGGAACCGCTTGTAAGAGGATTCGATGATACATTTTATGCACCTCAATCAAGGTATACAGGTGTTGATTCAGAAGCGATAAAAAATAACTCACATTTAAAAGTTCTTGCAGATTCAAAAGAATGCGGAGTTTATCTCGTTATAGGAGATGATGGAAAAAATATTTTTGTTACAGGACATCCGGAATATGATACGATGACGCTTGATACTGAGTACAAAAGGGATACAGACAAGGGTACCCGGCAGA
>CALMUC010000194.1 GCA_937872845.1 uncultured Lachnospiraceae bacterium
GGCCGGACTTCTGATGGATATATTTTATGACCGAATTCTCGGACCATATATTCTTTTATATATGTTTACAGGATATATAAATGGATTTTTTCATCGCAATTTTATAATGGAAGACGTCATGATGCCAGTTGGAATTGTTTTTTTAGATTCTCTTTCTTTTCATTTTATTATTTTTATATGCATATTCCTGCTTAGAAACCGTCTTGACCTTCCTTATTATTTTATACATGAAATAATGCCGGCTGTTGTATATACAATGTTACTTACTGTAGTGATTTACAGAATTTTGCTTCACATCAACCGATACTTAAAGAAGAAGGCTTTAAAGAAATGAAAATAATAAAAGATTTTTTTATAGCATTAAAGGATCTTATTCTTGAATATCTTAAAAGTCGTATTTTTCCACTGACAGTTTTAATGCTTGTTCTTTTTTTTGTTCTTGTAAACAGATTATTCTATTTACAGATACAACATGGAGAAGAATACAGTAAAACACTGTCTGTTTCTTCTGAAAAGACAGTAGCTGTAAATTCTATAAGAGGCAATATTTATGATGTAAATGGTAAATTACTGGCTACAAATAAGATAACCTATAGTCTTTCTTTTGGAAATGACACAGATCAGACTAAAACGGCCCAAAGTCTTGGTATAACCGAAAATGTCGAAAAAAACCGTATACTTGATAAAACAATTAAAATTCTTAAATCTAATAATGATGAACTTGATGCTGTTTCAAAATTCAACATTGAGATGAAAGCAAATGGTACATATAAATTCAGAGTTAGCGGAGTACAAAAAACAACTTTTTTAAAAGATGTTTATGCTGTAAGTAATGATAAAGAATTAACAAAAAAAGAAGCAGATTCTACTGCTGAAGATGTTGTTGAATATTTACGGGATCTTTTTGAGGTAGGACCGGAATATGATAAAGAAGAAGCAATTAACATTATCAGCTGCCGATACCTTCTTTGGCTTAACAGATTTCAACAATATGTTCCAGTTGAAATTGCGCAAAATATATCAGAAAAAAGCCGCGCATCAATAGATGAAAACAAAGATCAGCTTTTAGGCATGTCTATTACTGTTGAATCAACACGTGTTTATAATGATGCAAAATATTTTGCTCATATAATAGGTTATGTAGGTGCGGCGTCTCAGGATGATATAAATGATTTTAATAATAAACAATCTAAAAATACATATACAAGCGATGATGTTGTAGGAAAAACAGGTGTCGAAAAAGAGTATGAAACTCAGCTTCACGGAACTGATGGAACTGAGACTTTGTATGTTGATAATCTTGGTAAAGTACTCAGTGAAAAGAGCAGTACAAAATCAACAGCAGGAGATAACATTTATCTTTCTATAGACAGTGATCTGCAAAAATATTGTTATGATACCTTGGAAAAAGAACTGGCGAAAATATTGGTATCAAAAATAAGAAATATAAATTATATATCAAGCGATGATAATGATCATCTAATTCCTGTATCAGATGTTTATGCAGCACTTTTTTCAAATAATACCATTTCTCTTGATCATATGCAGTCTTCAGATGCATCAGAACTGGAAAAGAATGTTTATTCAAGTTTTTCTAAGAATTTAACAAATTCTCTTACAACAATAAAAAGTGAACTTACAACTCAATCTACAAAATTAAATGATCTGCCCAAGTCATATCAGGATTATTCTGAATATATATGTGAGATGCTCCATAAAAACGGGATTTACGATACTACAAAAGTAAATCAGCAAAGTGCTGCATTTCTTAAATACACTGAAGGTAATTCCTCTCTTCAGGATTTTTTACATTACTTAATTTCTGTTGAAGCAATAAGCACAAAGTCTTTGCAAAAAAATGGAAAATATTATGATTCTGATGATATTTATGATTTGGTCAGCAAATATATAATTGATGAACTTCAGGAGGATTCAGAATTTCAAAGCCTCGTAATTGCAAATATGGTAAAAAATGGAGATTTAACTGAACTTAACTGTATAAATCTTCTTTATGATCAAAAAGTAATCAGTAAAGATGGAGATCAAGATTACGCAGATTTATTGAATGGTAAGCTTTCCGGATATGATTATATTAAAAATAAAATTACAGAATTAGAAATTACTCCTGCAATGCTTAATCTGACTCCATGTTCAGGTTCCATCGTAGTTACAGATATAAAAACAGGAGCTGTAAGAGCATTGGTAAGTTATCCTAGTTATGATAATAATAAACTTACAAATTCTATAGATGCAAATTATTATTCAAAACTTTTGGCTGATAAAACTAATCCTTTATATAATCGTTCATGTATGATGCTTACTCCTCCTGGATCAACATTTAAAATTGTTTCATCTGTAGCCGGTGTGTCTGAAGGCGTACTTGGATTAGATGAATCAATTACTGATTTAGGTGTATTTGATAAAGTATATACAAAGCCTGAGTGCTGGATATATCGAGAGCAGCATTCAACACATGGAACAATAACTTTACCAACAGCAATAGATGTATCCTGCAATTACTTTTTCTATGAAGTAGGTTATCGCCTTGCATTGCAAAATAATGTTTATGATGATGACCTTGGACTAAGCCGTTTAAAGAAATATGGAAAATTATTTGGTCTTACTGAAAAATCAGGTATACAACTTGATGAAGTGTCACCTCATTTTTCAGATAATGATGCTGTTACAAGTGCTATAGGTCAGGGTACACACCAATTTGCCCCAGTTCAATTGTCAAAATACATAACATCTGTTGCTAATAGTGGGACAACATATAACCTTACACTGCTTGATAAAACAACAGATTATCAAGGCAAAAATGAGAAAAAATATAATGCAGTTATTTCATCTCATGTCACAGATAACAGTGCACTATGGAACAGAATTCATATGGGTATGAGACTTGTTGTAACTGATGATTTAAAAAATGATAAATTCTTAAACGGTTTATCTGTACATGTTGCCGGCAAAACAGGTACGGCTCAGGTTGGAGAAGATAATCCTGCAAATGCATTGTTCTTATCATATGCACCATATGAGAATCCTGAAGTGTCTATGACTACTGTTATTCCAAATGGCTATTCTTCAAGTAATGCAGCTGAACTTTCAGGCTATATTTATGCTTATCTTTATGATAAAGAATCATTATCAAATATTACATTTACTGAAGACAAAAGTGGTACGGAAACTCAGGTAGGAGACTGATTGATATGTTAAAAAAATATCATCTTAAGGATTTTAATTTCATACTTTTATTCCTTGTTATAATAATGATGACAATTGGTATATTTGTGATAAATAGTGTGAATTCTTCTTTTACGTTTAAACAGGCCATTGGTGCCTGTGTATCAATTGTAATTATTTTAGTTTTGTCATTTGTTGATTATCATTTTATTTTGAAATTTACAATACCAGCTTACATTATCAGTATTGGCTTGCTTGTTGCTGTGTTTCTTTTTGGAATCAGTACAAATAATGCAAGAAGATGGTTTAAACTTGGCGGAATAACTTTTCAACCGTCAGAGTTAACAAAAGTTGCTCTTATCATTGTTATGGCATATTTTCTTTCAAAAAAAATGGAAGATGAAAAAATCAATTCATTAAAGACGATACTTATTTTTATTGCAATTTTAATTCCTCCATCAGCTTTAATATGTCGTCAGCCAGACCTTTCAACTACTTTATGTATTTTAATGGTTATGGGAGCAATGCTTTATTTATCAGGATTTAGTTATAAGGTAATAGGAATACTTCTTTTAATATTCATACCACTTATAAGTGTTTTTTTATGGTATGTGCAGCAACCAGACCAAAAACTTTTATATGCACATCAGGTTGAAAGAATTGAGACTTTTATTAATCCATCAGAATATGCAGATGAAAGCAGACAACAGGCTAATTCAATCATGGCAATTGGTTCAGGACGTCTGGCTGGCAAGGGACTGTCAAGTGATGAATCATCTACAAGTACAAATATGATTTCAGAGCAGATCGGAAGAGCACACGTCTGAAC
>CALMUC010000195.1 GCA_937872845.1 uncultured Lachnospiraceae bacterium
TCTGAACACTCTTTCCCTACACGACGCTCTTCCGATCTCATTTTTCCTGGCAATTCCGGTTATGTTTGGAGCAAGTCTTTTAAAGATTGTGAAATTCGGATTTGCATTTACGGGAATGGAGGCAGCAATCCTTTTAACAGGAATGGTTGTTGCATTTGTTGTATCTGTAATTGTGATTCGATTCCTGATGGGTTATATCAGAAAGCATGATTTTAAGATTTTCGGATGGTACCGTATTGTATTGGGTATTATTGTACTGATTTATTTTCAACTGCGTTGAACGAAAGAAAACAGGATAACCGGATATCTGAAAATCTGTCATGAAAACAGAAACTTATTAGCGTATAAACATTGACACTGCCTCAGAATTGCGATAAACTCGGAACATAGACATTTTACTGTATTAACGTGTGATAGATAGAACTGTCAATGCGTGTTTACGAAATGGAGGATGGATATGGAAACGGATAAGAAGTCAGCAGTGAAGCCTGTCGCTTCAATAAAGACAGCAGCAGTAAGATCCGAAGCACAGATAGTCATACCTGAAGTCGTAACGAAAGAAGAAAAAACAGTAAAAAAAACAGCACTTAAAAATACAAAAGCAGTAAAGAAAGTTGCTGAAAAAAAGGAAAAATCGGTAAAGAAAGCTGTGAAAAGCAAAGCGGAAACAGTGAAAAAAACCGTTAAGGAAAAACTTCCGGTAAAGATGAATGAACCAAAAGTCAGAATCGTTCTGCAGTATGGCGATCAGTCGGTGGAAACAGACACAATGATTGCAACAGCAAAAAAAGTATTGCAGGAGGAACAGAACAGCGCTGTGGTGAAGAAGCTTGATTTATATGTGAAACCGGAAGAGGGCAAAGTGTATTATGTTGCGGATGATAATATAACCGGTGCATTTGATATGTAAAAACGGATTGCAGATTTGAAAGGACAGCAGGTGGAATTAGCCTGCTGTTCTTTTTTTTTCTGAAAAAATATGTTTATTGAATGGTAACAGGCTTCATACATATTTAATAATTATTTATATTCTGATGAGTTGACAACAAAAAGTGCAAGTGATATTTTAGGTAAAGAAAGATGTTAGCACTCAAAAGAGATGAGTGCTAATACAAAGAAGAAGGGAGTGATGGCATGCAGCTGACGGAAAGAAAAATGGCAATACTAAATGCCATCGTCCGAAATTATCTTGCAACGGGAGAACCAGTTGGAAGCCGTACGATTTCTAAAGAACAGAATTTGAATCTGAGTTCTGCAACAATCAGAAATGAAATGGCAGATCTGGAGGAAATGGGGCTGATCATGCAGCCGCATACGTCTGCCGGCAGAATTCCTTCTGATCAGGGTTACCGGGTATATGTTGATGCCATGCTCAAGGACAAGGAGCAGGAA
Source organism: uncultured Lachnospiraceae bacterium (assembly GCA_937872845.1). Taxonomy (GTDB): domain Bacteria; phylum Bacillota; class Clostridia; order Lachnospirales; family Lachnospiraceae; genus Eubacterium_Q. Next base: position 1,393 of record CALMUC010000195.1, read on the forward strand.
GTTGATCATATGAAGGAAATTCTTCTGGACAAGGAAGAAAAACTGGAAGATCTGCTCAAACAGATTGCAAGGCAGCTTGCAGTAAATACAAATTATGCCACCATGATCTCGGTTCCACAGATTCAGCGCAACAAACTCAAGTTTATACAGGTTTCAAGAGTGGATGAACAGCATCTTCTGGCAACAATCGTAATTGAGGGAAATGTCATTAAAAATAAAATGATCCCCATTGATCAGCAGATAGATGATGCAACAATCCTAAAACTCAATATTCTGCTCAATACGCATCTGAACGGATTGGCAGTAGAAGATATTAATCTTGGAATGATTACCGTTTTGAAACAGGAGGCGGGGATACACAGTGAGATTATCGGAAATGTGATTGATGTTGCAGCAGAGTCAATCCGAGATGATGAAGATCTGGAAATATACACAAGCGGTGCCAATAATATTTTTAAATACCCTGAATTGTCTGATAATCAGAAAGCAAGTGAGTTGATCAATACGTTTGAAGATAAAAGTGATCTGACCAGTCTGGTTGAAGAAACACTTTCTGCAAGTGGAGAGAACGGCATTCAGGTTTATATAGGAAATGAAACTCCGGTACAGGCAATGAAAGACTGCAGTGTTGTAACAGCAACCTATGAACTTGGAGAAGGGATGAGAGGCACAGTGGGAATCATCGGACCCAAGAGAATGGACTATGACAGAGTCGTTAATACGTTAAAAGATATGATGCATCAGTTGGATACTCTGTACAGAAAGAAATAGGCGAGGTAAGGGAATTGAAGGATCAGGAAAAGAAAATTCTGGAGGATATCATGGAAGATCTCGAGAAGGAATCCAAGGAAAAAAAGCCGGATACGGCATCGGAAAAACAGGAAGAGAAAACAGAATGTGAATCTGGCACAGAAGAGGCACAAGATAACCAGGAAAAAGAAAAGCCACAAACAGAAAGCAAGGAAGAATCCAAAGAACCGGACGTAACAGAAAAAAAATCTCTGTTCGGCAAAAAAGAAAAGAAAGATCCGCTTAAGGAAAAACTGGATGAAATACAGGATAAATATGTTCGCCAGGTTGCAGAATTTGATAATTTCCGCAAGCGTACCGATAAAGAAAAAGCGCAGATGTTTGATGCGGGAGCCGGTAGTGTGATTGAAAAAATGCTCCCGATTGTTGATAATTTTGAACGTGGCCTTGAGATGATTCCGGAAGACCAGCGGGAAAGTGCTTTTGCGGATGGAATGAATAAAATATACAAGCAGCTGATGAAACAATTTGAGGATCTTGGTGTAAAACCGATTGAAGCAGCAGGGAAAGAGTTTGATCCGAATTATCACAATGCAGTAATGCAGGTGGACAGTGAAGAGGTTGAGTCAGGATATGTTGCACAGGAACTGCAAAAGGGCTATCTGTTTCATGATACGGTGCTCAGACATGCAATGGTGTCTGTAGCGAAATAGTTTCTTTTATTTTATAAGCTTTTTTTACATAGAAAAACAATATGACACAAACTGAAAATATGGAGGTAACAGACAATGGGTAAGATTATAGGTATCGATCTTGGTACTACAAATAGCTGCGTAGCAGTTATGGAAGGCGGAAAGCCAACAGTTATAGCAAATGCGGAAGGAGCAAGAACAACACCTTCTATCGTCGCATTTACAAAAAATGGTGAGAGACTTGTCGGCGAACCGGCAAAGCGTCAGGCAGTAACAAATGCTGACAGAACAATTTCTTCTATCAAGAGAGATATGGGTACGGATCGTGGTCGTACCATTGATGATAAGAAATATTCTCCGCAGATGATTTCTGCAATGATTCTTCAGAAACTGAAGGCGGATGCAGAGCAGTATCTTGGAGAAAAAGTAACGGAAGCAGTTATTACGGTTCCGGCTTATTTCAATGATGCACAGCGTCAGGCAACCAAAGATGCAGGTAAAATTGCAGGTCTTGATGTAAAGCGTATCATCAACGAGCCTACAGCAGCAGCCCTTGCTTATGGTCTTGATAATGAAAAGGAACAGAAGATCATGGTTTATGACCTTGGCGGCGGTACATTTGATGTATCCATTATTGAAATCGGTGATGGCGTTATCGAAGTTCTGTCTACAAACGGTGATACACATCTTGGCGGTGATGATTTTGACCAGCGTGTCATGAACTGGATGGTTGAGACCTTCAAGGAAAAGGAAGGAGTAGATCTTTCCGGCGATAAGATGGCAATGCAGAGACTTAAGGAAGCAGCAGAAAAGGCCAAGAAAGAACTTTCCTCATCTACAACGACCAACATTAATCTTCCTTTCATTACAGCAACGGCAGAAGGTCCGAAGCACTTTGATGTCGACCTGACAAGAGCGAAGTTCGAAGAACTGATTGCTGATCTGGTTGAAAAGACAGC
>CALMUC010000196.1 GCA_937872845.1 uncultured Lachnospiraceae bacterium
GGTTGCATGGGCAAAGGAAAATGCAGCCTCTTCCGGATTATCTGACAGACCGATTCGCTGGATCGTCGATGACTGTGTAAAATTCGTAGAGCGTGAGATCCGCCGTGGCAATCACTATGATGCCATCATCATGGACCCTCCGTCATACGGACGTGGACCTAAAGGTGAGATCTGGAAGATCGAGGATGCAATTCATCCGCTGATCAAGTTATGTACACAGATTCTGTCGGATGACCCATTATTCTTTCTGGTCAACTCCTATACAACAGGACTTGCACCGGCCGTTCTGACTTATATGCTTGGAACGGAGCTCAAGAAATGGAACGGACATGTGGATTCACAGGAGATCGGACTTCCTGTTACGCATTCCGGACTGGTGCTGCCTTGCGGGGCTTCTGGAAGATGGGAAGCGTTTTAACGCAATAGGAACTGACTTTCCCGGTCCTGAATAAAAATATAGAAGCGCTTTCTGTGCTGATTCAATCATGGAGTAACTCATATGCACAGAAAGCGCTTCTATATTTTTATTCAGTTACGTTTTCGCATGCTCTACTCATTAATCTTCCTTCTTCACGGCCACGTTCTATCCCCGGCTTCTGTAAAATCAATCAGCAGTTCGCCTAACGCAACAATATCAACCTCTTTTTCCATTCTTCAGATCCTCCACAATTTCATTATACCGTTTTTTATTTAACCGGTAGAAAAATAATACAACAGCTGTTACAATCCACAGAATCCCCGGAATGGTTGTAAATGCATATTTCATAATACTGATAACCGTATCATTTTGTGCCTGATTTGCCACGTATCCATATTTTCCAAGTAATGCCGCAAGCATCGCTGTACCGATCGCCATTCCAATCTTATTTCCAAGAGAAACGAATGCATATTGAAATCCATCATTCCGAAGTCCGGTTTTCCATTCTCCGTATTCCACACAGTCCGGAATGATTGCATAGATTGCTGTATTAAATCCTGAAAAAAAGAACTGTGTAACGCCTGCCAAAATATAGAATACAACTGCTGAATCTTTTACATTAAAGAAATACATTGCCAGCATTGAAATACCTGTTAAAAAGGCAAATATCGAAGCTGTCCTTCCTTTATTGTTAAGTTTTCGGAATACCGGTTGAAAACATGCGGCACCGATAATGGATGGAATAATAATGCACATAGAATAAGTAGTATAATAAGATGCATTTCCTTCTACATATGTAAAATAATATAAAATGTCAGCATTTCTTCCATATAATGTAAATCCAAATAAAACCTGTCCGATTAATGCAAGTATATACGGTCTGTTCTGCATCACGGCTTTTAACTGTACTTTAATTGATATTTTTTCCTTTTCCGGAATTGTCACCTGCTCCTTCGTCTTCGCAAAGCAGAAGAAATGGCATGCCGCAAATATACATCCATAGATAATTGCTACAAATAAATATCCGTTCTTCGCACTCTGGCTTCCCAGCTTTCCAATCAAAGGTACTGTAATAATGTTGATAATCCCGATTGCAATCATAGCCGCAACCGAACGCGAAGTATTAATTTTTGCCCGTTCATCAATGTCCTGTGTCATCGCACCGCAAAGTGTTCCATACGGAATATTTACACATGTGTATCCCAGTACAAGCAGGCAATATGTAATAATCATATAGATAACCTTTGCCGTATCTGGCCAGTCCGGATGTGCCCAGAATGTCAACATTAAAAGCACTGCCGTAATGGGTGCTGCAACAAGCAGCCATGGACGGTAACGTCCCCATCTTGTTTTTGTCTTATCCGTCAACCCTCCGACAATCGGATCATTAATCGCATCCCAGAATCTTGAAAATAACATCAATGCTGAAACAGCCGCCATACTGATTCCAAACACATCTGTATAAAATATCATTAAAAAATTACTTACAAACATCCAACTGAAATTGCATCCGACATCACCAAATCCATATGCAATTTTACTGATCAATGGCACTTTTCCATTCTTACCCTCGTTTCCCATGGCTCCTCCTTATCAGCGTTTCTGACAAAACTTCTGTTCTCTCCTGATCTAATCTTTATTCCTGTACATTAATGATTACTTTCATCGTTGTTTCCCGGTTATCATCGATATACTGATAAGCTTTCAGATACTCCTGGAATGCAAATGTTTTTGAGATCAGTGGTCTTAAATGAACCTTTTCTTCATTTACAAGTCTGATTCCGTCAACATAGTCATCGTGCCGGTACATCATTGTGCTCTTGATATCCAGTTCATGATCATTAGCCACTGCAAGATCAATCTCTGCCATTCCTGCAAACACTGCAACCAATACAATAATGCTTCCTTTTCTTGCATACTTGATTGCCTGTCCCATTGTGATGTTATTTCCTGCACAATCATAAATCACATCGGCTTTGTCTGGTCCGAATGTTTCCAACATTGCTTCACCGAAATCTTTTTCTTTTGTATTCACACAGACATCAATGCCACATTCTTTCGCCTTATCCAGACGGAGATCACTGACATCCGTGATCATAACTTTTGCTGCTCCCATTCCCTTTGCTGCCTGTGCCACAAGATTACCAATCGGACCGGCACCAAGCACGGCAATGTTCATTCCTTTCACATCACCAACCTGCTTTACTCCGTGAACTGCAACAGCCAGTGGCTCGATCATTGCACCTTCTTCATATGACATTTCTTCCGGAATTGGTGTTACTTTCGATGCATCTACTGCAAAATATTCTGATGCTGTTCCGGTTGTCTGGAATCCCATAACTTTTAATTCTTCACACAAATTGTATTTTCCGTGTCTGCATGGATAACATTCTCCGCAATAAACCTGTGGCTCAATTGTTACTTTCTGACCTTCGTGAAATACTGTCACATCTTTCCCAAGTTTTACAACTTCACCGGATACTTCATGTCCCTGTGTTACCGGATATGAGGTAAATGGATGCTTGCCGTGATATACATGAATATCAGAACCACAAATGCCGATATTCATAATCTTTACCAATACCTGATCATCTTTTACCTCCGGAACTGGTACCTCTCTGAAAATAATCTCTCCTGGTTTTGTCATTACCTGCTGTAACATATTGTTTTCCTCCTTCATTCTTTTATCTTGTCTTTTATTAAATGTTTTATTAAAGTAATTACATTATTGTACAACCACTCTATTTTGTCAATATATGAATGCCTATTTCTACTTGTTGCACAAGTTTGATCAACTTTTTTATGCATATTTACCAACTGGATATGCATAGAATTTGCCACTGGCAACTTCTCTTGCATACTTAGATATCTATAAAACCTGCCAATTGCAACTTCTTCCGAACATCTGACAATAAAAAAAAGAGGTAAATATTCAAAGTCCGTAATCATTACGAGCCTTGAATTTCACCTCAGTTTTTCATTCTTATTCTTTTTCCTACAACATATCAAATTTATAAATGCTGTATATATTCAGAGAGGAAATGTTTTGCCGCTCCGACAGCTGATGCCTCTCTTTTATAGGAGCAATTTTTTAAGTAACGTACATCATGTTCAAAACCATTATATGCCATCACTTTTTCCCCCAGTGGTATCATATACTCTGATAAATACCCCCCGACTTCTCCTCCAAGTATGATATCTGTGTCATACGCCATTCGCAGATTGGAAATCAAAATAGCCAGATTATCCAGATACTGATTCCATTTTTCCACAGTCTTTGTATTTTTCTGCTCCACTTTTTCCATAAATTGTTCCAACGTCATTTCCTGCTCTTCATCAGTCAATGCACTGGCTGCGCAATAGGCATCTGCACACCCGGCTTTTCCGCAATAACATTTCTTTCCTCCCGGCACCAGAATCATATGTCCGAATTCTCCTGCTTTCTGATTCTGACCAGCCACCAGTTTTCCATTAATACAGAATGCGCCGCCTAATGTATTGTTGAGCGAAAGATACACAGCATCCTGATATTCATGCATATCTTCTGCCATCATCGCAGCATTTGCATCATTTGCAAAATACACCGGATAAGAAAATACCTGTTCCAGAAAACTCAGACTGAAATTCTCCAATTGCAGTGCATGAGATTTCACAACCATTCTATTCGCCTGATCAATAATACCGGGAATCGAAATTCCGATTCCTAATATCTTTTCCCGGTCTTCTACATCCTTCAGGAAGTCCTCCACCATTTCAGCTACTTTTAAGCAATAAGATGTTTCTGTTGAAAATTTTAACCGCATCCGGATTGTTTTTTCTATTTCATACTGCATGTTCAGCAATACGATTCCCAGATGATTTGCTGTGATCACTACACCGACTGCATATTTATATGCCGGATTAATCCCTATCCGTTTTGCTTTACGACCGCCGGTAGATTCATATTCTCCTATCTCGATGACCATATTCCGGTCGATCAGTTCGTTTACATTAGAAAGCACCGTCGGCATACTTAAGCTCAGATTCTGCGCCAGTTCTGCCTTTGATGTAATTTTATTATTGATGATATAGTTTACAATTTTAGATTTTGTAATATTCTTTTTTTCATTTCGCCCTGCCATATCAGACCTCTTTTATAAATTATTTTACAAAAGTATCTTAGTCCTTTTTTGCTATTCTGTAAAGAATAAATATGTTGCTTCTAAAAAACTTTTTCCAAAGGCACAACGATATAAAACAAGCCACCGGGACAGATACCACTCTTTTTTCTCCATCCCAATGGCTCAATTTAATATTCCTATTACATCCGCTAACGAATCACAGACCCGATACGTAAGTTCCCGTATCTCCTGTGTCGGCTGCACAAGATCCGGCACCATGATCACCTGCATGCCCGCCTGATGTGCCGACAGGATTCCTCCTGGCGCATCTTCAAAC
>CALMUC010000197.1 GCA_937872845.1 uncultured Lachnospiraceae bacterium
AGATCCCCGGCTACTACCTCAAGATACCTGATATGGTGATAACAGGAGCCATTGCAATATTAACAGGTAAAATTATAGATAAAATAAAAAGGAGCAGTATAACATGATGTCTATTCAGGAAAGAGCAGATATAGCAGTACAAATGAAAAAGAACGGATATAATTGCTGTGAAGCAGTTACAGCATCATTTGCAGATGTTGAAGGTATTGATGCGGAAATTATGAAAAAGGTTTCTTCGGGATTTGGTGCAGGAATGGGATGTATGGAAGCAACATGCGGAGCACTTGCAGGTGCAGTAATGGTAGCAGGTGTGTTGCAAAATGGTTCTGGTACAGTACAGAAATCAAGGGAGATCCTTGAAAATTTTGAAAAAAAATCAGGGGCGACAATTTGCAGAGAACTTAAAGGAATCGGAACCGGTAAAGTGTTATGCGAGTGTAATGACTGTGTGAGAAATGCAGTATATGCGTTAGCTGAAGCATTAAATCTTGAATAAAATAATATCATTATATAAAATTTATAATATTGACAAATACCCCTCACGGGTATATCTTACAAATTAAAGATATACCCGTGAGGGGTATTTTTGAAAACAGATAATTAAAGAAAGGAAAATTATGAAAGAAAAAGCAGAAAAGGAAGATGTTGAAGAAGATATTGAAGAAAGAATATGTCCTGTATGTTCTGAGAGACATAAAAAGAGGGGGGATAAAGAATATAAGGATCTGATGAACAGGCTTCACAGAATCGAAGGACAAGTCCGTGGGATAGAAGGAATGGTAGAAAAAAACATGTACTGTCCTGATATACTTATTCAGGTTTCTGCAGTTCAGTCGGCGTTAAATAGTTTTAATAAAATTCTGCTTGGAAATCATATAAAATCATGTGTTGCTGAAGATATTAGAGCCGGAAATGATGAAGCGATAGAAGAACTTGTTGCTATAATGCAAAAACTTATGAAATAGTTTTTGCATTCCGTGAATTACTTTTGATAAGTTTACGGGTATATGAAGACGATCACAATGTCAGTATAGATAAAAATATAATCTGGCGGAAATGGAAATCTATGGAAAAAGTGGAAACAGTAAAAAAAAATAAAAAAACAGAGAAGTATAAGATAACTGGAATGAGCTGTGCAGCATGCCAGACACGTATTGAGAAAGCCATATCAGCTGTACCAGGGGTGGAGAAATGTGCTGTAAGTCTTTTGACTGAAGAAATGAGTGTGGAAGGGACTGCAAAATCGCAGGATATAATATGTGCTGTAAAAAGGACAGGTTATGGAGCTGAAATAAGTGCTGATGAAACCATTACAAATTATGAGACATTAACTTTGAAAAAGAGACTGATAGTATCGTTATGTTTTCTTATGGTTATGATGTATTTTACAATGATGCATAGTATGTGGAATCTTTATATACCGCCATTTTTCCAAAATCCGATAAATTTAGGCATTTTTGAAATGATAATTTCAGGAATAATCCTTTTTATTAACAGAAAATTTTTTATATCTGGATTAAAAAGTTTAATTCATGGAGCACCAAATATGGATACTCTGGTTATGCTTGGGACTGCAGCTGCATTTGGCTACAGTGTGGCAGAACTTTTTGTAATGGGTACAAGAGTCGGTACAGATAGCGAATTGCTGAAAAAATATAGTATGAATTTGTATTTTGAATCGGCAGCAATGATTCCAACTATAATTACAGTTGGAAAAATGCTTGAAGCGATGGCTAAAGGACGTGCTACGGATGCTTTGAAAGGACTTATGAAACTGAAACCATATAAAGCGACAGTTTTAAGAAATGGAGAAAAGTTTGAAATAAAAGCTGAAGAAGTGAAAATTGATGATATTTATATTGTAAGACCAGGAGAAGAAATACCTGTTGATGGGATAATTATAGAAGGAGATACATCTATAAATGAATCATCATTAACAGGAGAGAGTATTCCTGCAGATAAAAAGGCAGGGGATAAGGTATTTGCAGCAACAATTAATACAACAGGATATATTACGTGTCGTGCAACAAATGCGGGATATGATACAGCTTTGTCACAAATAATAAAAATGGTAAGAAATGCAGCAACTACAAAGGCACCTATTGCCAGAATGGCTGATAAAGTTTCAGGAATATTTGTACCGATAGTAATTGGAATAGCAATTATCACATTTGCAGGATGGATGTTTATTGGAAAAGATATTTCTTTTGCATTGGAACGTGGAGTGTCAGTTCTTGTTATTTCGTGCCCATGTGCACTCGGGCTTGCGACGCCGGTGGCAATTATAGTCGGAAATGGTATTGGTGCAAAAAATGGAATTTTATATAAAACATCTGAAGCACTTGAAATAGCAGGACAGGTACGAACAGTTATTCTTGATAAGACAGGCACAATAACTAATGGAAAACCAGAAGTTACAGGTGTATTTCCGGAAGAATGTACAGAAAATGAACTGCTTTATATTGCAAATGCACTTGAGGAAAAATCAGAGCATCCACTTGCGAAAGCTGTTACAGAATATGCAGTGAAAAAGGGAATAAACAGTATTGATGCAAAAGATCTTAAAGTCATTACAGGAAGAGGGCTGATGGCAAAAATAAAATCAAAATTTAAAATGAACTTTATATATGGTGGAAATTATGAATATATTTATTCCATGCTGGATGAAAGAAATAAAGAACAATACTTTGAATCTTATAAAAAAAATGATTTGAAAAAATTATCATCTGAAGGAAAAACAATAATTTCTTTTGTGAAAGAAGTAGAAAATGAAAGAAAATATATAGGTTCAATAGCAGTCGCAGATTCAGTGAAGAAAGATAGTTTTGAGGCTGTAAGTCAGCTGCATAATATGGGAATCAGAGTTGTAATGCTTACAGGAGATAATATGCCATGTGCAAAAGCTATTGGCAGGATTTCAGGAGTTGATGAAGTTATAGCAGATGTTATGCCGGATGAAAAAGGAAAAATCGTGCAGCAGTTGAAAAAATCAGGAAAAACAATCATGGTTGGAGATGGGATTAATGATGCACCAGCACTTACAGTAGCGGATCTCGGAATGGCTATAGGAGCAGGGACAGATATTGCTATAGATGCCGCAGGAGTAGTATTGATGAAGAGTTCACTGATTGATGCGGTGGCAGCAATCAGACTTGGTCGATATGTCATAAAAAATATTCATGAAAATTTATTCTGGGCTTTCTGTTATAATATAATTTGTATTCCGCTTGCAATTGGACTATTCGGGGTAAATATGAATCCTATGTATGGGGCAGCGGCCATGGGACTTTCATCTTCATTTGTATGTATGAATGCACTAAGGCTGAATTTTATGAATATATACAGTACAAAACATGATCATAAGAAAAATAAAAGTATTAATAAAGTTACTATTAATCGTGAGATTGAAAATATTGATAAAAACCGTATTAATCAAGGCGAAAAAATGATAATAAGTACAGATGAACAAAGAAAGGATGAATTTATTATGCAAAAAACAATCAGAATAGAAGGAATGATGTGCGGACATTGTGCTGCAACTGTAAAGAAAGCATTACTTTCAATTGACGGTATTCAGAGTGCAGATGTAAGCTATGAAAAAGGGACAGCAATTGTCGCTCTTTCAAAGGATGTAGAGGAAAAAGTGATAAAAAAAGTTATTGAAGATAATGATTATAAAGTTACTTTGATAGAAAAATAATTGTTTTACAGAAATTATCCTTTGGAGGTAATGCGGTGAAAAATTTGAATGGAATAGATGAAAACGATTTGAAAATTTTAAAAAGGTCACCGATTTTTCATGGCATTCATACTGAAGAACTTGCAGAGGTTATAAGCAGCCTTTCTTATTCAGTTCATTCATACCAGAAAGGTGAAGTGATTTTCAGCGAGGATGAAAAACCAAGAAATGTAATGATTCTTCTGTCTGGATCACTGACTCTTGCAAGCGATACAGTAAATGGAAAAAGAATAGTACTTTCAATTGTAAACATGCCTGGTGAATTATTCGGTGAAATATATGCATTTATCGGTCTTCCATATTATGATATGTATGCAATGGCAGATTTTGATTCAAGGGTGCTTTTTGTAAGTTCAGAAATTGTAAAACCTGAAGATGGAGATAAATTAGATTCCTGCGGCAGAATTCAGGAAATAATAAGAAATAATCTTATAAGAGTATTTGCAACGAAAGCATATAGTATGAACAGACGTCTTAGAATTCTTGGAGGCGGAAATATTCGTGAGAAAATTGTGCGTTATATACATGAACATCATCTTGGCGGAGACTATGTTGTCACACCTACAAGAGAAGCATGGGCGGATTATTTAAATGTTACACGCCCATCATTATCAAGAGAACTAAGTCACATGGCAGCAGAAAATCTTATCAGAATATCAGGAAGAAAAATTTATATTATAGAAGAAAATAAACTTGAAGAATATCTGTAAAGTTTAATGATTTAATTTTATTTGAACAATAAGTTTATTTGCAGATAGAACTCACAATTTTAATCAGGATGTCAAATGATAAGAAGAGGGCGATGATCTATAGATGTTGAAAAAGCAATAAGGGTTTTTGTACGCCCGAATTGTTGAAATTCGTTAATAAGGTGATCAAGTTCTTCAGGTCTGTTATATAGAACTTGAATTAACATTGAATAGTCACCTGTCACGCAGCTGCATTCAATCACATTAGGAATATTTTGAATAAAAGAATAAAATTTATTTTTGTCTTTTGGAGCAACTTCCAGATTGATAAAAGCTTTTATATGAAAACCTATCAGAGAGTAGTCAATTTCTGTTGTGAAATTTTTTATAAGACCAATTTCCTGCATTTTACTTATTCTGGAAGCAACTGCTGGTGAAGACATATAATTTTGACTGGCAATATCCTTAAGTGAAATGCGGGAATTTTTTTGAAGCATAGTAATGATTTTTTTATCAGTTCTGTCTATAGATATATCATCCATTTTTATCACCTCAATCAGAAAAATCAGTCAGATACATAGCTTATCATGACACTATAAAAATCTTATCGGAATCATAACATATTTGAGAAATCTGAAAATATGAAGATTTTCACCAGATAAGCGTGTCAGAATAACATAAATTCCATAACTGTTGACATAGAGGTTTATTTTATTAATTATCAACAGCCACTTTTGAACGAAAAGTAGGTATTTCACTTTTGGATTGTAAACAAAAAAGAGTGGTGATATTGTATGCCACATGAATGAGCCGGTAAATGCAGAATAGTTAAATCAAAAGTGAGGTAAAACTATGAAAATGAGAATGGAATCAGATTCAATTGGAATTATGGAAGTGCCAGATGAAGCTTATTATGGCGTTCAGGCTAAGCGCGCAGAGCAGAATTTCTGTATTACAGGAAATGAAATAAATCCTGAATTTATAAAAAATCTTGCACTTATAAAGAAAACGGCTGCGATTGTAAATTACCGTGCCGGTCTTCTGTCAGAGGATATAATGGAGGCAATTATAGAAAGCTGTGATGAGATATCAGATGGAAAATTAAAAAAAGAATTTATAGTTGATCCGGTTCAGGGAGGAGCCGGAACAAGTATGAATATGAATATGAACGAAGTTATTGCAAATAGAGCAACCGAACTTTTGGGAGGAAAACTTGGAAGTTATTCAAAAGTTCATCCAAATGATCATGTGAATATGGCACAGTCAACTAATGATGTAATTCCAACGGCTGGCAAAATGACAGTTATAACGTTGATGAAATCGCTTATATGTGAATTAGACAGACTTGAACACGCGTTGTCTTCCAAGGCTGCAGAATTTAAAGATGTTATAAAAATGGGAAGAACACAGCTTCAGGATGCAGTTCCGATGACAATGGGTGAAGCGTTTTGCGGATATGCATCTATGATAGATCGCAGTAAAAAAAGAATTGAGAAAGCTTGCCTTGAAATGCATAGTGTTAATTTAGGAGGTACAGCAATTGGTTCAGGAATAAACGCTTCACAGTATTATGAATCAAATGTTGTCTCTGAACTAAGTAAAATGTTTGGAAGCAAGATGGAACAGGCTGATGACTTATTTGATTCAACAGAAAATCTTGATGGCTTTGTTGCTGTATCAGGAGCAATTAAAGTGTGTGCAGTAAGTCTGTCAAAAATGAGCAATGATATAAGGCTTTTATCATCAGGACCGAGGTGCGGATTTAATGAAATAAACATTCCTGCTAAGCAGAATGGATCATCAATTATGCCAGGAAAAGTAAATCCGGTCATTCCGGAAGTTGTAACGCAAGCTGCGTTTCTTGTAATAGGACATGATACAACAATCACTATGGCCGCAGAGGCGGGACAAATGGAATTAAATGCATTTGAACCCGTAGTATTTTATCAGATTTTTGAATCAATATGTGCATTGACTGGAGCAGTAAGAACATTGACTGATAACTGTATTATTGGTATTACAGTTAATAAAGAACACTGTAAAGAACTTGAGGAGTCAAGCGTAGGTATAGCAACGGCGTTATGCCCATATCTCGGGTATCAGAAATCGGCAGCAATAGCCAAAGAAGCATTAAAGGAAAATCGTACAGTCCGTGATATAGTTCTTTCTGAAAAACTTATGGAAAAAGATAAATTGGATGAAGTATTAAATCCACTGTATATGACAGAGGCAAAAAAACCTGCGTGAAATACATTGGTACAAGTACTCGTTTTATGAAAAGATTTAGGATATAATAAAAAATAATTTTCATAATCGGGAGGAAAGCAAAATGACAGGGAAAATTACAGATTCAATTATTTATATAGGGGTAAATGACAGAGATATAGATTTATTTGAGAGTCAGTACAAAGTACCCAATGGTATGGCATATAATTCATATGTTATTCTTGATAAAAAGACAGCACTTATGGATACTGTTGATGCAAGAAAAACATCTGAATGGGAGATAAATCTCAATGAGGCACTTGATGGACGAAAGCTTGATTATATTATAGTTCAGCATCTTGAACCAGATCATTCAGGAAGCCTCCAAAAGGCAATCAATGCATATCCGGAAGCCAAAATTGTAGGAAGTGAAATGACTATAAAAATGCTGCCTCAGTTTGTTGAATGTGATTTGGCAGGACGTACATTGGCAGTTAAAGAAGGAGAAGAGCTTTCACTGGGTTCACATACACTGACATTTGTAATGGCACCAATGGTACATTGGCCGGAAGTTATGGTTACATATGAAAAGGAAGATAAAATACTTTTTTCTGCTGATGCATTTGGAAAATTCGGAACTACAGATGCAGATGAACCGTGGATAGATGAAGCACGCAGATATTATATAAATATTGTAGGAAAATATGGAGCAAGTGTTACAACATTACTTGGAAAGGCAGCTAATCTTGAAATAGAAAAAATTTGTGCACTTCATGGTCCGGTTTTGACTGAAAATATAGGATATTACGTTGATCTTTATAAGACATGGAGCAGTTATGAACCTGAAAAGAAAGGTGTCTTTGTTGCAGTAGCTTCAATTCATGGGAATACAAAAAAAGCAGCTGATGAATTTGTAGAAATTCTGAAAGAGAAAGGTGAAGAAAATGTAGTCGAACTTGAGATTTCACGTTCTGACATTTCAGAGTGTGTTGCAAAGTGCTTTGAATATGATCGTATAGTTTTTGCTGCTGCTTCATATGACGGAGGAGTATTTCTTCCTATGGCAGATCTTCTTACACATCTTTCTGCAAAGACATGGAGAAAAAGAAAGGTTGGATTCATCCAGAATGGTTCATGGGCACCGACAGCACTTACTGCTATGAAAAAATCACTTGATGCAATGAAAGATATTTCATATATAGATTCACCTGTAACAATAATGTCAACTGTAAAGCTGACGGATAAAGAAAAATTTTATGAACTTGCAGATGCTGTAATTGCAGCCGGAAAGAATGAAGCATTTTAAAAAAATGATAAGAAATAGATAAATATTCAGAAATCGCAGGTTGTATAAAAGTTATATAATGTAAGAGCAGAAAGAAAAAGTGGATTCATCCGGTTTGCTCCGGGTGAATCCGCTTTTTTGAGTTTTTATTATCTTACATTTATAATCTTAGATTAATGAACTTGCATTTATGATTTTACATTCATGAGCTTATATTTTTTTCTGATAATTATGGCTGACATAAAATGTAGAATTGAAATGCAGAGCCAGCTGAAATATTTTATTTATGATATGGTTCTCCATGTATAATGCGGAAGGAACGATAAATCTGTTCTAAAAGAATAACTCTCATCAATTGATGAGGAAATGTCATTTCAGAGAATGATAACCGAAAATCAGATATTTCTGATAGTTCACTGTGAAGACCAAGAGAACCGCCTATTATAAATATAAAATGACTTATACCATGCAGTGACAGCTCTTGAAGCTTATTAGCAAAGCCTTCAGATGAAAAGGACTGACCGTTGATTTCAAGAGTTATAATCATTGTATCAGAACCGCTTTTATAACAACCGGCATTGTTTTTATTTAGTAATTTGAGAATCTTATCAGCTTCTTTTTTTTTGATCATTTCCTCTTCGCTTGAATTTGCATTTTCCGGAATCTTTTCATCATCCACCTCGATTATTTTTAATGAGCAATATGCAGATAGTCTTTTTGAATATTCCGTAATAGTATCCCGGAAAAATTTTTCTTTGATTTTTCCGATAGTCATAATATCAATCTTCATCTCCATATTCCTTTCTTATATTTAAATAAGTTTCATACAGATTTTCATCCATACGCTTCAAAGATTCAATATATCGGAGTCTCTGAGCATGCAGTTTCTTTACTGAATCAGAATTACGGGAATTTATCCGTTCTTCAATGATTTTTCTTCTGGCTTCAATGAGATCTTCAAAATAACGTTCACTCATATTTTGAGCTGCAGCAAATTCCGGAATGTGAGTTTCTGCTCGCTGGAGAATATCATCTTCATCAAGATAAGCAAGGCGGCCCCATGGAGTATCACGTTCGGCTTGCAGCAGGGCGTCTTTTATATCTGTTATTGAATCATCCATAAGAGTTGAAATGATATTTTCAACAATTTCTTTCCTCATATGATCAGCATCTTCACCGAAAGCCCAGTCAAGTTCGGCTTTTATACCAAGAAGTCTGGCGTCATCTGTTTCATCTTTAGTTTTATTAGAAATCGTATCGTGATTTTCAATCTCATAAGGTTCCTTAATTCCAGATGCACGAAGTGCAGTTTCAATTGTACGCCTTACAGATCCGGTTTTTATAAGTTCGTCTGCACCATAAAGACGAAGAGAATCATTTACTTTTTCAACGTGTTCTGTCAGAAATAGACGTATTCCGCGTTTTTTTAAGTTTTGTGTAAGAATCATAAGACGGTCGGCAGCGGTAATATCAATATTTCCAATTCCGCTTGCATTTACAATTACACGTTTTGTTGTTGGCGTAATGGAATTTTCAATATCACTTTGAAATGTGTCAATATTTGCAAAGAACAGATTGCCATTAAAACGATAAATAACAGTATCTTTTATCGGATAAGCATTTTTATTCCGGTCAAGGTTATGAAAACCGCGTCTTCCGGGAATTATTCCCTCAAAATGACGCGGAGGCGTTACTGCATTCGCAACAACTGCGGCAAATGAAAGAATTACGCCTATTATAACTCCATATATTGTGCCGAGAATAAGTACACCTAAAAATGCAGCCCAGAAAATTATCAGATCAAATCTGCTTGTATGTGCAAGCTTTTTTGCAAGATTAAATTCACAGGCACCAAGTAATGCACATATAACAACTCCGGTAAGAACCGGGACAGGAAGGTATTGAATGAAGCGCGTTCCAAATAATAATATAAAAATCATTGAAATAAAAGCAGAGATACTTATAATTTGAGATCTTGCACCCAATTGTCTGACAATAGATGTCCTTGAAACTGAACCGTTTACAGGGCAGCATCCTGTGAGAGATGAAACAAAATTTCCAACTGCATAGGCAAAAATTTCACGGTTGCTGTTTAAATCATATCCGTCAGCTAATGCATTTTTTCTTGATGAAAGGAGGGATTCAGCAATTATGACAAGAGAAACAGTAAGCGATGTGAAAATAAGGCTTGGATGAATGATATCATTTGTAAGTACCGGAAATTTAAAAGTCGGAAGTCCAGATTTAACAGGGGGAAGAAGAGTAACACCGTAATTTTTAAGGTTAAATGCATATGTTATAATTGCCCCTATAACCATAACAAAAATGGACATTGGGAATTTTGGGATGAATTTTTTTAGAATCAGAATTATAAAAATAGTTGATGCTGAAAGTAAAAAGCCTGCTAAATTAAAAAATCTAAGACTTTTGAAGATATGAATAATAAGTTCGGGAGCTTCTCCGCTGCCACTTTTTCCACCATATAATTTTGGAACTTGCATCAGAATAATTTCTGTACATATTCCGGTTATGAATCCGCTCATTACGGCATAGAAATGTATTTTATAATGTTTCCGGCTTTGATAAGTGAAAATAAGAGAAGCCATGCGGCTGTCATAAGTGAAATCATAGGGATAACAGTTGCAGCATCTTTTGATTCAGGAGCAAAGCCCAGTGCTGTAACGGCTGCACCAGTAAGAGCAGCTGGAGCTGCATCAACTCCGAATATAAAATCGTGTGATGTAGTAATAAAACCAAAAAGTAGAATAGGAATCAGGGAACCGTAAAGACCGTAAATCATGGGCAGACCTGAAATCTGTGAGTATCCCATGGAAATTGGAATTGAGACCAGGGCAGCAATGATACCTGCAATTATATCAATTGAAAAATCTTTTGAACCATATCCTTGTGGAAAAAAATTATCAGAAGAATTATTTTTGATTTTTTTGTTTTTCAATTTAAAATATGCAGATGCCTTTTCTGCTTTTTGTTTAGACATATTTAATTTAGCCTCCTCTTAGATATACTCCGACGGGTGAAATTATGTATTCCAAAGGTTTAACCGGCATACTATGATTGATGAATTTGATTAAACGATTAAATTATATCAGAGATATGCTTTATGGGCTATTGTGTGATAAAAAGTATTTTATTGATAAAGGATGTTTGATAAAAGAGGAACATTCTTCTGATCAGGAGAGGTTAATATGATTTGTGAATGTTCTGCTTGTTTTCAGACGTTACTTGTTTTAAAATTATATTCTGAAGAGGAATTGCGACTTCTTCAAAAGTATAAAACTGAAAGGAGTTCAACATGATTTATTCAAAAGAAGTAGAAGACATGTGTTCCGTACATCAGGGCGTACATCATGGCGCAGCCCCGATTCCGGAAGAAGCAAAATGGGTTCAGGCCAAAGAGATTAAGGATATCTCCGGCTTTACACATGGTATTGGCTGGTGTGCACCTCAGCAGGGATGCTGTAAACTTTCTCTTAATGTAAAGGAAGGTGTTATCCAGGAGGCTCTTGTTGAGACAATCGGATGTTCAGGTATGACACATTCAGCAGCAATGGCAGCAGAGGTACTTCCTGGACTTACAGTTCTTGAAGCACTTAATACTGATCTTGTTTGTGATGCAATTAATACAGCTATGAGAGAGCTTTTTCTCCAGATAGTTTATGGTCGTTCACAGAGTGCATTTTCTGAAGATGGTCTTCAGATAGGTGCAGGACTTGAAGATCTTGGAAAAGGAAATCGTTCTCAGGTTGGTACAATGTACAGCACTTTGAAAAAGGGTCCTCGTTATCTTGAAATGACAGACGGATATGTAACAGAGCTTGCCCTTGACGAGAATGACGAAATCATCGGTTACAAGTTTGTTAATTTTGGAAAGATGATGGATTTTATTAAGGCCGGCGACGATGTTAATACAGCCTATACTAAGGCTTCAGGTCAGTATGGACGTGTTGCAGATGCTGTTCGTTTTATTGATCCGCGTAAAGAATGATAAGGAGGGAAAAAGATCATGGCATTATTTGAATCATATGAAAGAAGAGAAAAGCAGATCCTCGAAACCCTCGCTAAGTATGATATCCATTCTGTAGAGGAAACAGCTGAAATTACAAAAGCTGCAGGCCTTGATGTTTATCATATGGTAGAGAGCATTCAGCCGATTTGTTTTGAAAACGCAAAGTGGGCTTATACAGTTGGAGCCGCAATAGCAATTAAGAAAAATTGTCGTAAGGCAGCTGATGCAGCAGCAGCAATAGGTGAAGGCCTTCAGGCATTTTGTATTCCCGGTTCTGTAGCTGATCATCGTAAAGTTGGTCTTGGACATGGAAATCTTGGAAAAAGACTTCTGGAAGAAGAAACAGAGTGTTTCTGTTTCCTTGCCGGACATGAGTCATTTGCAGCAGCAGAAGGTGCTATCGGTATTGCTGACAAGGCTAATAAAGTACGTCAGAAACCTCTTCGCGTAATCCTTAATGGACTTGGAAAGGATGCAGCACAGATTATTTCGCGTGTAAATGGATTTACATTTGTTGAGACACAGTATGATTATCATGCTGCAAAACTTAATGTAGTATCAAAGCATTGCTACAGCAAAGATCCTGAGTCTGCACGTGCCAAGGTTAATTGCTACGGAGCAAATGATGTGCAGGAAGGTGTTGCAATTATGTGGAACGAGAATGTAGATGTTTCTATAACAGGAAATTCTACAAATCCTACACGTTTTCAGCATCCTGTAGCAGGTACTTATAAGAAAGAAAGACTTGAAGCCGGAAAGAAGTATTTTTCAGTTGCTTCAGGCGGTGGTACAGGACGTACACTTCATCCTGATAATATGGCAGCTGGTCCTGCATCTTATGGTATGACAGATACAATGGGACGTATGCATAGTGATGCACAGTTTGCAGGTTCTTCATCTGTTCCGGCTCATGTTGAGATGATGGGACTTATCGGTATGGGCAATAACCCTATGGTTGGTGCTACAGTTGCAGTCGCTGTTTCAGTTGAGCAGGCAGCATCAGCAGGAAAGTTTTAATACATGAAATGAATAAAATGATGTAAATCATTTTATATAATTTTGATATTGCAGGGCACGCAGGCTTTTATATTGCTTGTGTGTCCTTTTTGTATTTATGTAGAAATCAATCTGTAAGGTGGTAAATACATATAAAAACATAATTTTTTTAAGAATTATTGAAAAGCTTTTCAGATTTCGCTGTTAGTGATAATCTTTGAGTGTATATTTTAATTATATTTTACATGGTTGTAACGATAATCTGGTATTTTAAAGTCTTATGGAGGATTTATGAGAAAAAAGGAAAAAAAGACTCTAAAACTGTTAGTTTTTTTTGATGTACTTATTGGTATAGCATTCAGTCTTGCAGTCGTTTTTTTTATTTTGAAGAAAAATGGAAGTTCTAAAATTGTTAGTGCGGAGAAAAATCCGTCGATAAGTGAAAATGTAACTGCTGGAGATGCATATTCAACTGAGGGGGATAGTTTGAAAAATCATGGAACGGCAACGGATGCAGAACCATTATTTTCGGTAGCAACTCCTATGGATGGTAAGATGAAATATGCAGTGCGCAGTTTTAGAGAGACGGATGCAACAGTTCATGTTACGCCGGCAGAAGCTGAGCAGAAAGTTCTGCAGGAAGAACTGAATACTAAGTGGAACGCTGCAAAAACAGAAGATGAACGTACATCACTTTTGAATGAATACATGGCGAAGATGCCTGTAGATGAAAATGGAAATCAGACAGATGGTACACCGATAGCAACATTTTACACACCTCAGTTGCTGACACCGACAGATGCAGCTGCATATCCTGCTGGTATAAGTGAAGATAAATTAAAAAATCAGTCAATCGCAAGTACAAATATGGTTCTTGTTGATCTGGATCAGAATACTATTGTTGCAGAGCGTGATTATGATAAAGTAATAGTTCCTGCATCTATGACAAAGATATTGTCTGCGCTTACAGCGGCTGATTATCTTACCGAAAAAAATATGAACGATAAATATGTTGTTTCACAGAAAGATGTTGATTTTTGCAGAAAAAATGGTTTGAGTGCAGTTGGATTTTTAGGCGGAGAGGTTGTGACTGTAAGAGATTTGTTTTATGGAATGCTTGACTCGAGCGGTGCAGATGCGGCGCTTGGTCTGGCAAATTATGTGGCAGGTTCAGAAGATGATTTTGTGAAATTGATGAACCAGAAAGCTAAAGAACTTGGACTTTCGGATAAGGCAAATTTTACAAATCCTATTGGACTGTATGATAAAAATCTTCACTGTACAATGCTTGATATGGCAAAAATTGTTGCAGCTGCATCTGAAAATCCAATAATCAGAAAGGCCATGGAAACAAAGTATTATAAAACCTCTGCAGATAAGAAACTTGTTCCGGATGGAATAAATGTAACAAATGTATTTATAGAAAATATAGACGGAGTAATACCGGGAGTAACTGAAATAGGTGCAAAAACAGGATTTGTAAATGAGTCAGGATTTTGCTGTGCAAGTTTTATTAAAACGGAAAGCGGTAAAAATTATGCACTTGTTACGGCAAATTCCAGTACAAGTCATAGGGCTGTTCGTGATCAGATATCTGTATATCGCTCATATGTATATTGATAAGCATGGGGAGTGTACTTGTAACTTTAAAAGTGTGAGATTTCACAAATGGACAGAGTATATTTTTCATATATATTTCACATATTTGAGATTGACTTTATGCAGCAAATTATGGATAATTTAAATTGTGGACAATTGATTTTAAGAGGTGTGTGAAATGAATGGAAAATATGACTGTTTAAAACTGGATAATCAGCTTTGCTTTCCTTTGTACGCCTGTTCTAAGGAGATTGTCAGGAGATATAAGCCTTTTTTGGATGAACTTGATCTTACATATACACAATATATAACTATGATGGTTTTGTGGGAACAAGGACAGACAAATGTTAAAGAACTAGGGAAAAGGCTTTACCTGGATTCAGGAACACTTACGCCTGTTTTAAAGAAGCTGGAAGTCAAGGGATATATTACCAGGCAGCATTCGGATGAAGATGAAAGGAATCTTATAGTTACAATTACAGATTCGGCAATTGAACTTCGGGAACGTGCACTTAATATACCAGACAAAATGGTAAGGTGTCTGAATCTCTCAGAGAAAGAAAAAAATACACTGTATGAACTGTTGAACAAAGCGTTGAATGGTATGGAACATATAAGAAAAGGAGAATAAAAAATGGCAGTTATTCAAATAAAAGAAGATCAGTTTGAAGAAGAAGTTTTAAAATGTGAAACACCTGTTCTTGTTGATTTTTGGGCAACATGGTGTGGACCATGTAAGATGCTTTCACCTGTTGTAGATGAATTATCCGAAGAGCATAGTGATGTAAAATTTGTTGGAGTTGATGTTGATACGGCAGAAAGACTTGCCATCAAATATGGCATAAGTTCAATTCCATGTCTGATTTTATTCAAATCAGGAGAAGAGGAAAAACGTGTGGTTGGTGTGCAGCCAAAAGCAAAGCTTGCAGCATTTATTCAGTAGGAAAAAGCGGAAGAATATACTTCCGCTTTTTTTTGCAATATAATAATTGCACACAACTAAAAATATAAAATCGTTAAAAACGGAAAATCACTAAGATGAAAAGCTGATAATATGAAAAACAGTAAAATATAGTAGAACATGAGGAGAATCATAATGATAGATATATTGATTATTGGAGCTGGTACGGCAGGGCTTTCAGCTGCTATATATGTAGAACGTTCAGGAAAACATGCGGTTGTTTTGGAAGAACTTTCTTATGGCGGCCAGATTATCAACACTCCGGATATACAGAATTATCCGGGAATTGAGAAAATATCTGGTTATGAATTTGCAGTCGCACTTTATAATCAGGCTGTTAATCTTGGAGCAGATATTGAATATGAAAAGGCAGTAAATATTACGAATTGTAAAAATGAAGACGGCATGACATATAAGAGTGTAAAATGTGAATCCGGTAAGGAATTTCAATCAAGAGCAGTTATTATTGCTACTGGGGCTAAAAACAGGCATTTAAATATAGATGATGAAGAGAGACTATCAGGAAATGGAATTTCATATTGTGCCACATGTGATGGAGCTTTTTTTAAAGGACGGGATGTTGCGGTAAACGGAGGTGGAAATACAGCACTTGAGGATGCAGTGTTTCTTTCAAATTACTGCAGTAAAGTCTATATAATACATAGACGCGAAAATTTCAGAGGAGAATCTAAAACACTTGATTTGCTTGCCCAAAAGGGAAATGTTTATTTTATACTTAATTCAAAGGTTACAAAGCTTATTGGAGAAAAAAAACTGGAAGCAATTGATGTAACAGATGTGAAAACTAATGAAGTAAAGAGAATATCAGTTGAAGGACTTTTTATTGCAATAGGACAGAAGCCTGACAATAATTATTTTACAAATGTAATAGAATTAGATGGCAATGGTTATATTAAAGCTGGTGAAAATTGTATTACAGAGACTGACGGTATATTCACTGCGGGCGACTGCAGAACAAAACAGGTAAGGCAGCTTACAACTGCTGCGGCAGATGGGGCCGTAGCAGCACTTGCGGCATGCCGTTCAATTGGATAGAATAAAAGACGTCAGAAAATATAATGTTAAATAATGCAGAACAGGAAGGCTGAGTGAAATAATGTCAGAAGAAAGAACAATAAAAGAAATAGAAAAAAACCTTACACCTGCTGAAAAAGTTGACAGGCATATGATTGAACTTGGAAATGCTATGAAAAAGAAACTTGCTGAATTAGAAATCAAGGAAAATGATATAGAAGAAATTATGAATATTTTTAATGAAGCGGCAGGCGGAGCTGTAGTTAACTGTCTCACTCTTGATATTTATTCGGAAAAAGTTGCACAAAAAATAGGACTTCAAAAATCAAATCATATGCTCGTTGATGCTGTGAATGAAACTATTGTGGTTACTGGAAATAATGAGAAAATGGCGGAGAAAAACAATGATTGAGATAAAGGGCGGGCATATTGTTGATCCTGTATCAAAAACTGATGAAATCATGGATATTCTTATTGATGGATGCAAAATTATGAAAGTAGATAAGAATATTGAACCTGAAAGCGGAACGGAAGTTGTTGATGCAGACGGACTTATTGTTGCACCTGGAATTGTGGATGCTCATGTGCATTTTCGTGATCCTGGATTTACATACAAGGAAGATATAGATACAGGTGCTATGGCTGCGGCAGCAGGAGGAGTGACAACTGTAATCTGTATGGCTAATACAAAACCACCTGTGGATAATATTGACACGCTTAGATATATTATTGATAAAGGCAAAAAAACCGGAATAAGAATTTATCAGACTGCA
The DNA here is from genome assembly GCA_937872845.1 of uncultured Lachnospiraceae bacterium. Classification (GTDB taxonomy): domain Bacteria; phylum Bacillota; class Clostridia; order Lachnospirales; family Lachnospiraceae; genus Eubacterium_Q. The sequence continues at coordinate 17,310 of CALMUC010000197.1, forward strand.
AATGTCACAAAGGGAATGAAAGGTGAGGAAACTGTTGATTTTGACGAAATGGCAGCTGCAGGAGCGGCAGGATTTACAGATGATGGTGTTCCGGTTATGGATGCAAAACTTTTGCTAAAAGCAATGAAGAGTGTTGAGAAACTAGGACTTCCAATAAGTCTTCATGAGGAATCACCGGAATTTATTGAAAAACCAGGTGTAAATATGGGGGATGTGTCAGAAAAGCTGGGATATGGAGGAGCATCACATCTTGCTGAAGATATAATGGTTGCCAGAGATGCAGTTCTTGCACTTGAGACAGGGGCAAAAGTTGTAATTCAGCATATCAGTTCAGGAAAGTCAGTTGAGATTGTAAGAGCTTTTAAAAAAATGGGAGCAAATTTATATGCTGAAGCAACGCCGCATCATTTTACACTTACAGAAGAGGCAGTTTTGAAATATGGAACAAATGTAAGAATAAATCCTCCGGTAAGAACTGAAAATGATCGTCAGTTGATTATAGAAGGACTTGCAGACGGAACAATAGATATGATTGTAACTGATCATGCACCACACAGCAGTGATGAAAAGAAAAAAACGTTAGAAAAAGCTCCAAGTGGAATTATTGGTCTTGAAACATCCCTTGCACTTGGAATAAGGGAACTTGTTCAGCCGGGAAGAATATCTCTTATGAAACTTATTGAGCTGATGAGTACAAATCCTGCCAGATTATATAATCTGACACCTGGAAGTGTGACGGCAGGAGCGGCAGCAGATCTTGTTATATTTGGTGAAAATGAAAAATTCAGGGTTGAAAATTTTAAATCAAAGGCATCAAACAGTCCATTTTTAGGGTGGACTCTTCCGGGAAAAATACATATGACTATATGTAACGGAAAAGTTATATACAAGAATTAAAATCAGGATCAATATAATAATTAAAATAATAATCAAAATAATAATTTAAATTTGCAGATTTTGACCACTAAATATGGATATGCTAAAATAGCACCGCTAGTTTCAGGGTGTTATTTTATTTATGGAAAAATATTAAGAAAATAGTTTTTGAATGTTAGGAGTTTTATATGGGTAAGATAAGAGAAGTTGATTATGATGAGGAAATGGGACAGGACTATGTAGATTATGCCATGTCGGTTATTGCCGAAAGAGCTCTTCCAGATGTTAAAGATGGACTGAAACCGGTTCAGAGAAGAATTCTTTATTCACTGTCAGAACTTACAAGACCAGATATGCCACATAGGAAATGTGCGAGAATTGTTGGTGACTGCATGGGAAAATATCATCCGCATGGGGATTCATCTATTTATGAGGGACTTGTTAACCTTGCTCAAAATTGGAAACTTCCTATACCTCTTGTTGACCCTCATGGTAATTTTGGTGATCTTTCGGGATCAGGTGCCGCTGCTATGCGTTATACAGAGGCCAGAATTTCCAGATATGCAGAAGAAGGTATGAAAGATCTAAAGTATTGTGATTTTATACCTAATTTTGATGGAACAGAAAAAGAACCTGTTCATATACCATTTTTGATTCCTAATGTTCTTACATCTGGATCGACAGGTATTGCTGTAGGAATGGCTACAAATATCCCTCAGCATAATTTAAATGAAGTTGCAGATGCAGAAATTGCATATTTAAAGGATTCAGATATAACACTTGATGAACTCCTTGATATTATTCATGGACCTGATTTCGCAACAGGTGGAACTATAAATGCAGATCGTGAAACACTAAGGTCAATATATGAGACAGGACTTGGACGATTTAAAGTGCGTGGAACGGCCCAGATAAGGGATATAGGAAAAGGGAGAAAATCAATATGCATAACTGAGATACCTTTCACCATGATAGGACAGACTGAGAAATTTCTTAATACAATTGCGGATCTTACGAGAGCAGGTAAACTTCCGGCTGTTGTAGACATAGCTGATCGTGGTGATAAAAATGGTGAATGTTTTGCAATTGATGTAAAAAAGGGAACGACAGATGAAGAGATAGAACATATACTTAATATTCTCTATAAAGAAACAGGATTAGAGGAAAACTACAGTGTAAATATGAACTGTATTTATAATAAAAAGCCTGAAGTTATGGGACTTAAAAGAATCCTTGAAACATATACCGAATATAAGAGTGAAGTATATAAATCAAAATATGAGAGGCTTAGAGCGGAACAGGAAGATGTTAAGGAAATAAAGGAAGGACTTCTTCAGGCTGTAGATGTGATTGATCTTATTATAGAGGTTCTTCGTGGCTCTAAAAATGCGAAAGATGCAAGAGAGTGCCTTATGTTCGGCAGGACTGATAATATTAAGTTCAGATTTAAAGGGTCAGAGGCTGATGCAGCGGAACTTCATTTTACTGAGAAGCAGACTGATGCAATCATGGCGATGCGTCTGCAGAAACTGATTGGGCTTGAAGTGGATGCTCTCAAAAAAGAACTTTCAGAAGCAGAAAAACTGCTTGTGAAATATAACAGACTTCTTTCATCTGACAGAATAATGAAGAATCAAATGATTGAAGATATTGAAGAATTAAAGAAAAATTATGGAATTGCCAGAAGGACAAGAATAGAGAATATTGGAGAAGTTATTGTCGAAAAAGAGAAAGAAGTTCCTACAGAACAGACAGTTATACTCGACAGATTCTTTTATATTAAAGCAGCTCCTCAGACATTATTTGAGAAAAATAAAGAAATTTCTTATAAGTATACTGTTAATTGTCTGTCAGATGATAGAGTGGCTATATTTGACAGTGATGGAATGGTGCACATTATAAAAGTAAAAGATATAATGAGAAAACAATTAAAAAAAGATAAAAAGTTCAGAATTACAGATAAGGGGATTCAGTTGTCAACTCTTTGCCAGATAAATGAAAAATCTGATGTTATAGGGATGCTTGCAGTTTCTGAAATGACAGAAAAAAATTTAGTATTTGTTACCGATGAGGGAAAAGCTAAGAAAACTGCGGGTTCGCTTTTTAATACTATGAGAAAAACTTCTCAGGCATTTAAGGCAAAACCGGTTTATGTCGGCTTTGAAAAGGAATATATAGTTGCTGAAACCGGTGAAGGGTACAGTATTAAAGTAAAAACTGATGAAATTCCGGTTCAGGGGAAATTTGCCGGTGGTGTTCAGCTTATATCACTGCGAAAAGGAGATACCGTTAAAGAAGCTGTGTCGGCTGGAAATGATGAGTCATTTATGAATCTGAGTCTTTCGGAAATGAAAGCTGTTAAACGTGGCGGAAAAGGTAATAAGAAATCAGCAAAAGGTGAAGAGGAAATTTAGTTAATTACAGGGAGCATATTAAATGACAAAGGAATATAATTCAGAATCAATCAAGGTTCTTAAAGGACTTGAACCAGTCAGATTAAGACCGGGTATGTATATTGGAAGTACAGGGAGAGCTGGCCTTAATCATCTGGTGCAGGAACTTATAGATAATGCTGTTGATGAACATCTGGCTGGATTTTGTAAAAATATTTATGCATCAATAAATGAGGATGGTTCAGCAACTGTAACGGATGACGGGCGCGGTATTCCTGTTGATATGCATCCGACAGAACATAAAACGGCGGAACGTGTAGTGTTTACTGTTCTGCATTCTGGAGGAAAATTCAATAATTCAATTTATAAAATAAGCGGAGGACTCCATGGCGTTGGTTCTGCTGTAGTTAATGCATTATCTAAGAAGATGACGGTAGATATATTTCGTGATGGAATGGATTATCATGACGAATATGCCTATGGGAAGCCGGTAATTGAATTAAAAGATGGCTTGCTTTCAGGAACTGCGGTGCGTGGAAGAAAAACCGGTACATCAATAACTATTTATCCGGATGAAAAGATATTTGAGACTGTAAGGTTTAAATCAAGTGCAATAAGGCAGAGATTAAAAGAAACGTCATATCTTAATCCTGAGCTTACAATAACATTTGAAAATAAGAGAGATGGATATCCGCCTGAAACATTTCACCAACCGGGTGGACTCACATCATTTGTAGAAGATATTTCAAAAGATCTTGTAAAGACTTCACCTATAATTTCTATACAAGGCGAGAAAAATGAAATAGGTGCGGATATTGTTTTTGTTATGACTGAGGATGGAGATGAAAATGTAGATCG
>CALMUC010000198.1 GCA_937872845.1 uncultured Lachnospiraceae bacterium
TTAAAACCGGAACAGATCGAAGCACAGCGTTACCGGAGTGTCCCGCTGTTTGGAATGAAGAAGCTGGTCAAAAGGCTGGCAGAAGAAGGATATATGGTGAAAGGCGTGCCGGGATTCTACCGGGATACAGACGGAAACTGGACGATTAACTTCAAAGCAGAAAACTCAGGAATCCTGATTCCCATAGTTTCTTTGGACGGGTTCATCCAGGGTTTTCAGATCCGGGTAGATCATGTGACTGACACGAAAAAATATATCTGGCTGTCCAGTGTCAATTATGACCAGGGAGTTTCCTCCGGAAGTCCGGTACATGTGATCGGTGATCTTGCCGCAGAACGTGTCTATCTGACCGAAGGAGCCTTAAAAGGGACCATAGCCCATTATCTGTCCGGCGCTACCTTTGTGTGCGTTGCCGGAGTGAACCAGTACCGGAATCTGAAACCGGTGCTGGAGCGGATGAAAGGATATGGGATGAAACAGCTTTTGGAGGCGTATGACATGGATAAGAAGATGAAAGTAGCCTGCAATAAGCATGACAGTAAGTGTGCGGTCTGTTTTGAGCGTTCCCCTGTTATCTGCCAGCATAAGGCGGAGAAACGGAGGATTATCCAGAACGGCTGCAATAAGGTCTATGAAATCTGCCGGGAGCTTTCCCTGCCGATGAACCGGATGGTCTGGGATATGGACGAGAACGGGGAGTGGAACGGGAAACTCAAGGGGATTGATGACTATTTAGCTGCCATCAAACAGAAGGAAGGAGCCGGAGCACAGACTTCGGCTCTTCCGAAAGGAGAACAATCATGAGAAAAAAAGGAAATACGGTGCTTGCAGGACTCATTATCTGCCTGTTGTTTGTTTTTCTCGCAGCGGCAGGAAAACTCTTTGGTGCTTATCTGAAGTATCAGAAAGGGGACGTAAGTTACGAGAAACTGCAGGAATATGTTCAGGAACCAGAGGAAGAAGAATCACCGGAGTCTGAGAAAGAAAAGGAGGAACCTAAGAATAGGTATCTAGAAATTGATTTTGCAGGTTTAAAAGCGGTTAATCCGGATGTCATAGCGTGGATTCAGATTCCGGCACTGGATATTAGTTATCCGGTGGTACAGGGGAAAGATAATGCATATTATCTTCATCACCTTTTTTCGGGAGAATCCAATATCAACGGGAGCATCTTTGTGGACTGCCATAATCAGCCGGACTTTACGGATCAGAATACGATCGTGTACGGGCATAATATGAAAAACGGGAGCATGTTCGGAACTCTGGATAAGTACCAAGACAAAGAGCTATTTGAACAACATCCGGAGTTTTATCTCTATTTGCCGGACAAGATCCTCAAGTATCGTATCTTTTCCTGCTATGCGGGAAGAACCGGAAGTGAGGGATATAGGTATCATTTCCCGGAAGCGGAAGATTTTCAGACGTTTCTGGATACGGTGTCTTCTTATGGGGATTATGATACCGGCACCGAGCTGTCGGCAACGGATCGGATAGTTACGCTGTCTACCTGTGTCAATTCCAGACGGAATTATCGCTATCTGGTACATGGAAAATTAAGCAGTGAGATCATCACAGAGGAATAAAAGAATCGTGCTGGTGTGAGAAGAAATTTCTTATGCCAGCTTTTATTATGGGAGGAAATGTAATGGGAACAGCATTGGTTATGGAACATGCAAACGCACTGGCACAGATGATAGTCAGTGAAAAGGACAAGTTATTTGATGAAAGAGTGGAGGCTCTTGTAAAACTTTATAGAAGGGCGGAATTTTATCTGAAGCAGGGATTTCTGGAGAGCATCGTCTGCGAGTTCCATCGGAAGAAAGTGGAAATGATTATGCAGGCGGAAACAAAAGGAGAGATTACGGAAATACTGAAGTTATCAAAACCGCATTTTGACGGGAAAAAATTTGTCTATACCTCTCCGTATGCTGTGGAAGAGGAAGAGCTTCTCCTTTGGTCTCTGACATCACTGCAAGGTCCACTCCGGGATGAAGGGTATCGAAGATATCGGGAATTATTTGAGAAGTGCCTGCCGGAGATGGCAGAAAAGATTCCGGCGTAGAACAATGGCATAACAAAGGAACGAAAAAACTATCTTTTATTTTACTGTAATTTCACTCTTTATTGAATCTGCAATACTTTACAAAGTTTTTTACGGAAAAATGCTTCGGATTAATATACTTAACACCAGTATCTATCAGCTTAAATTTTGAATAACCAAACACCAGTGTTTCATTATTCACAAAAATCGTCATCTATCCAGAAAGCAGGTAAAATATGTTCACAATAATCAGAGTATTTTCTGCATTCAATACATTCTTCATCTAAAGAATCTACGCCGACATAATGAATATGATAATCTACAGTATCGTTTACAAATCTTTCAAGGAAGATGTTCAAAACAAAGGCTACTCTATCATCACAATAAACATAACCAATTAAATTCTTATGAATGATACAGTAAACGAGATAAACACAGCGTGTATCAACGATGCAGTTGAAATTGTATCCAGATTAAAGCCTATTTATACTTTAAAGCATGCACGGAGACAGCAAGAAGACCTATTCCTGTACGGAAGAGGTCTTCCTGTCCTTATACTAA
>CALMUC010000199.1 GCA_937872845.1 uncultured Lachnospiraceae bacterium
GTTTTTCGGCAGGTAAATCTTGTCGTAAGAGAAAATCCACAAAGGCACATCGTAGCGATACGGTGTGTTTTCAATTTTTGATAGTGTCAAATGACCTATGAAAAAACTGAGCAAAAGAAAAAGGCTCAGATGAACCTTGAAAACTGTAGATCTTTTAGGTTGTGGTAGCCCACCGCCACTCTTGACGGTACGAAAAAGAACTGCTGTAGGTTAATCACCGACGGCGAAGAACTCAAGAACAGTTAGAGTTTTTCCGTCGATTACAGCAGTGTAGCAGTTCTTTTTCGTGCCATCAAGGGCACGCCGCTTTGCGGTGGCTGGGATAATTACCTCTGGCTCTGAATCTAAGAACAGTTAGCGGCTTCGCCGTGTTGCAGGTTCAGAATCGTCTGTTGACCAAGGAAGATGAGAAGCTGCCATTTGCCCAGCATCGTGTCAGCCTGAGACAGCATTTCGACTTCATTTAAGACTTTATAGTTGTTGTGTTTATGTGGTCTTAGGAAGTTGTAATAAGCAACCCAGAGGGCGAGATCATAGTTGGCTCCATCGATGTTATCAAAGCCGTTGGTTTTACGATAGGAAGCTTTGTATGTACGGTTTAAGCGTTCAATCATCTGCTTGTAAGGTCTGAATTCTTTAGAAACCTCATCGTCATTGGTGAGTCCGATTACTTGTGTGATTTCAAACTTAAACTTATCACCGAATTCATGGAAGAACTGCTGGGCGGCAAGGGGATATGCACTGTAGCCATCTGCAATGAACTTAAAGTTCTTAGGCAGTTCTTTTAGATGCCGGAAGGCCATCCGCATTGCCAGAATGCATGGACCAACACCACGATTATCAGATACCTGATAGCCGATAACAGAGCGTTTGGCAGAATCCATGATAAACCAGATATAGGTTTTGATACCACGGATTTTGATGTATGTTTCATCGGCAGTAAATACATTGCCAGTTTTGTAATCGTAGTTGTCTACGAAAGGTTTTATGCAGGCAGAGGCGGTTTTACAATAGTTGGCAACTTGCTGGTGTGAGATGCTGATGCCGTGTATGTCCTTCAATGCCTGAGCGGTTTTACGAAGCGATAACCCAAGATTCACTTTGTAGGTAAGACAAAGAGACATGACATGCTGGTCATGTTTACTGAATTTTAGGGAAGAAGCATTCTTGGGAAGAGTGTTTAAATCCATGCGAAAGAAATCTATCTGGAATTCCCGGTAGATGTAATGGAGTTTATATTTGTTCTTGCCATAGTCCTCCTTAAGGTCTTTTTTATCAACCTTGTTTAGATTGTGGAGGTAGTAAGGACATTTTGGATTTACGCATTTGTGGACAACAAAGTGTTTGCGGTCTTTCTTATGAGCCAGCGAGTGATTGCAGTGCGGGCATTTGAGGGAGTAGGACTTTGAAAAACGGTTTTCTTCCGGAGAGAATGCGGTGGAGCATACTTTGCACAGAATCTGTCCTTTTGAACCATTATTCTTGTAGAGATAAGGCTTTGGAGCATTGCAACGTGGACAGGTACAGTTGTCATCAATATCACATTCAGAACGGCGGCTGACAGGTTTGATTTTCTTGCCATACTTCCATTCGAGGTAAGGAATGTAGTCTTTGTAATCCCATTTTTCGTAATAGATTATTTTTGGGAGCTTATCAATCTTGAATTTTTGATATTTGGGAGAATGGGAGTCATCGAAGACCCACTGCTTAAGGGGAATATATCTGCAGATAAAATTAAAAAGCCAGCAGATTTGTTTATGTTGGTATTGAATAAATAGAAGTAAATAAAGTATAATGTCCATGAGCATTGTCTCCTTGTTGATAATGGTGTTTGTGGTGAACTCATTATACTTCTTTTGGGAGGTCAATGCTCTTTTTATTTGCAAACCTTCAATAAATCAAGGTTTTAAAAGAATTTTAGAACAATAAAATGGGTAGTTTTTGACACTACCGGAATTTAAGGAGGAGTATGTAAATGAAATTAGCAGATTTAGCAACAGGCTCTGATTGGATAGTGTGGATTGTCTTTGCGATATTTGCTGTACTTTCTATTATTTTACTTTCTGGACATGGAAGCTGGTTCATTTCTGGATATAATACAGCTTCAAGAGAAGAAAAGGAAAAATATGATGAAAAGAAGTTATGCAGAACAATGGGAATTGGAATGTCTATTATAGCAATTCTTGCATTAACTATGGGCTTGTTTGAAAATATTTTGCCTGCATTTTTTGTATATATTGCATTGGGGATTATTTTGGTTGATGTCGTGGTAATTATCATTTTAGGAAACACACTATGCAGAAAGTAATAACATCAAGTTTGGAGAATTGAGAAAATCGAAGTTTGTGATGGTAGATAATATGGAATGGTTTAATGTTTTTGGGCTGATTTTTATTGCAGTCATTATGATACCCAATGTTGTATTTGCGATTAAGTGCAAAGATGGATTTGATAATAAGTGGAACAATAAATATGTTGAGGTCACAGAACAAGTAGGGAGATTGGGTTGTTTCGGATTCATGATAATCAATATTCCGGGAACTTGGTTCGGGTGGTGGTCTGACGAAACATTTGCAGTATATCTGATTGTAGATACCATATTGGTAATGCTTTATTGTGCTATTTGGATTATATGTTTTAAGAAAAACAGCATTTTCAGAGCATTAGCACTTTCTATTATTCCTTCAATGTTGTTCTTATTTAGTGGGATTATGAGTAGGTCAGTGCTATTGATTATTGCATCAGTATTATTTGCACCAAGTCATATTGTGATTTCATATAAAAATGTAAAATGATATTTACAACTTTGAATTTGTAAAGGAGATATACAACATGAAGAAAGTCTGCTTAGCGGTTTTGCCAGCTTTAACAATAGTGTTAGAATTATTACCCTTTGGAGCAGTTTGTATTTTTGCAACATCTCCAACAGAAAGAGTAAAAGAAACATTCTCATACTTTAGCCTTACACCGTTTGGCTATGCAAATTTTGCTCCACTTATTACAGCCACACTTACTGTTGCCATCTTCTTACTTTCATTGTTTTCATTGAAGAAGAAAGGTGTTCTCAAAGCATTGTTTGTCCTTTCCATTATTACGGTAGTTATTTCTCTTTTGCCATTGATGTATGGCTTAAACTACTATACCCTTGTAGGAGCCTTTATAACAGTAACACTTGTAATAGAAAGTATTTTGGCTAAGATACAACAAAAGTAAAGCGATAACTTTCAGTTTGCAAAACTGACCAAAAATACAACCAGTTCGTAAAATAACACTTTTACGAACTGGTTGTATTTTTGTCAATTTTGAAAACATAAATTTAGCTGTTAAAAACTTGCAAAATATCATTTCCAACTATTCCTGTTAATTAGGCTTCTTGTTCATTTGTAATTTTCTTAGCATTGACATAGTATTTTCAAGTGTTATCTATCATAGGAACATTCACCACTTTGTCTGAATCATGATGGAAAGCTTTCCCTGTTTTATTTTAGTATCGGTCTGGATTCTCTCTCATAAAGATAAATTCTGCTACAGAGCGGTCATATGTTTTAATGTGTCCAAATAGCCAATCGATTACATTTTTCTGTACAAGTTCACTAAACTGTTCTGTTGGTCCTTCATAATCCTGAAGGTATTCTTGCAGTTCCTGAATTGTCTTTTTAAACTCTTCATGTTTTTCGTGATGTTTTTCATACTCTGGATAACCAGCATTTTCCTGAAGCTTTTCCTCTTCTTTGAAATGAAAGTTAGTATACTCATCCAGATAATCCAGCATTTTGATTGCTTTTAGCTTGCTGTCGCCATTTTGACATGCAGTTACAAAGTTCTGGATACGTTCAATCAATTCTTTATGCTGTGTATCAATTGTTTTATTTCCTGTTATTAAATTGTCATCAAAAGTAATATTTAAATCATAAGTCATAATCTGGTCTCCATTTCTTTTTTATTTTCTCTTGGATTCTTTTTGTGTCTGTCAGTTTCACATCTAAATTTTCTGCTTACCCTTCTAAAGGAACAAAAACATCTTTTCCAAATCCATAGATTGGGCATACCCAGTGCTCTGGAATATCCTCAAATGTAATTTGGGAGCGATATCTATGTTTAGATTGCCTACTGCTGGTTCATAAATATAGCCACATTGTTCACATTCATATTTTTTCTTAGTTTTCTATGCTTGTATTATACATGATAATTTTTTTTTTTTCAATAACAGTAATAGACGTTATTTTTATTCCAAAAATTAATTTCATAATAAAAATGTAAAGGAGAGGGTCAACATGATTACAACAAGAGAATTTTTTGAACATGATGCTGAAGACATTATTAATAACATTGAAAGCATTTATTCAGTGCAAAGAGAAGAATCAAATAAATATCTTTTTGAGCCATTTCCAAGTAAAGATGAGCTTTTAGATAAATACGAAGCTGGTCTTGATTCTCCATACGAGGATTTATCTGATATCGACAATTTATCTGACGAGGAACAATCTACAATAATTACGGAGCAGAAAGCACGCATCTCAAACGTATATAATAAGATTCAGAAAGAGAGGGAATCATTTATGAAAACAGTCGGCTAATGTAGTCTTGCACATTTTCTTTACTAATGTTATTATAAGAATGTGAGTGGGAACGAAATAGCACTCACTATCCCTTTTTTTTAAACATTTTTTCAAAAACTAAACTTCCCAAAAGCCAGCCGTTTGCAACCGGCTGGTATTTATTTTAAATAAAATTATTTGTTTTTCCTATTTAAAGTGATATACCTGTGACCAGGAAAAAGAGCGTATATTGATTGATTTAAGTGAGTTGTATAAATAAAAGAGTACTACATTTAAATATGTTTGTCATAACTGGATATAGCTTCAAACTATGACTAACCGCAAAAGAAATGTATTATACAAAGTCATAGTGACATGGTAGGATAACCCTAGAAAACGAACAGAAAAACACAGGAGGTTATCAATATATGAGTACATTAAAGACACCATTTCGCTATGATTTTGTAGGAAGCTTTTTAAGACCAGAAAAGCTTAAAGCAGCAAAAAAAGCGTTTGAAGAAGGAACAATCACACAGGAAGAACTCGACCGCGTGACGGATGCGTGCGTGACAGAGATCGTTGCAAAGCAGAAAGTAGCAGGATACCATGTGATTACAGATGGGGAATTCAGAAGAAAATTCTGGCATCTGGATTTTATGTGGGGATTTGAAGGAGTTACTCATGAAAAAGATGGTGGCGGCATACAGTTTAACGGAGAGATGGCAGACCTTGAGGCTACTTATCTGGTGGGAAAGGTAAAAGCAAAGGTGCATCCGTTTGTAGAGTATTTCAAATTCTTAAAGCAGTTTGAAGATGAACAGACCGTTGCAAAGTATACCATTCCGGCACCGGCGCAGATGTATCAGCAGATGATCGTTCCGCAGAACATTGAGCAGACAAGAAAATTTTATGCGACAGATGATGAATTGATCGAGGATATCGGTAAGGCATATCAGGATGTGATCAAACAGTTCTATGAAGCAGGATGCCGTAATCTGCAGCTTGATGACTGTACCTGGGGTGCAATTGTCGGAGATGCTGCAAAGCAGAGATACCAGTCACTTGGTGTTGATATTGAAGAGGTAAAGGCACGGCTTTTGAAAGTAAATAATCTGGCACTGGAAGGAAGACCGGAGGATATGGTGATTACTTCCCACATTTGTCGCGGAAATTATCACTCTACATTTTTTACAAGTGGACCATATGATTCTGTAGCTGACTATGTATTTGCCCAGGAGCATGTGGACGCATTACTTTTGGAGTATGATGATGCGAGATCCGGTGGTTTTGCACCGCTTGCAAAAGTGTCTCCGGACAAGAAAGTTGTACTTGGACTTATTACAACAAAGAAACCGGAACTGGAAGATAAGGATAAGGTGATCGCAAGAATTCACGAAGCAGAAAAGTATATTCCGCTTGAGCGTCTATGCTTAAGTCCACAGTGTGGATTTGCATCCTGTGAGATTGGAAATAAGATCACAGAGGAGCAACAGTGGGCAAAACTTGCACTTGTAAAAGAAATTGCAGAAGAAGTTTGGAAATAGAATATTGTTTCACGAATAAACCCCGTATAGATTGTCTATAATAGAAAATCTGTACGGGGTTTTCTGGTATATCTGCAACATCTTTACACATTTCCCAATCAAAACCAGCTTTTCTCTTGGGATAGCTTCCCATAGCTTAGTTTCAAAAGAATCATCACTTAAACACATAAACGATTCTTAGCATTTCCATAATCCATGCAGGTTACAATATGCATATACTTCTTCTACCTGT
>CALMUC010000200.1 GCA_937872845.1 uncultured Lachnospiraceae bacterium
ACAATTATTACTCAAATATTGAAGCAGGAGACAAGGCAAGAGCTGCAAGGAATTATGATGAGGCAGCAAAACAGTATCAGGCGGCATTTGAACTGAAAAAAGGGGAATCGGAAGCCTATGTCAAATATATTGACCTTTATATAGCAGAGGCCAATGATTTAAAAAGTAATGAGAATTCTGAAAAAACAGATGAAGATAATTCACCTGAAGAAATACTTCAGGGTGGACTGAATACTGTAGCCGGAAGCTTGAATAGAGGAGATATATCTGCTTCAAAAAATGAGGATGTTATTTACAGACTCGGGCTCACGTATTTTCAGGAACTCAGCGATTATCCGACTGCAAATCAATATTTTGCTATGATTGATTCGAAGGAAGGAAAAAATGCAGAATATGCAAGATATTATGGAAGCATAGCTGAAATTCTTTCTAATCCCAGCCCGGATATTTCAAAACTTATGGATGATGTCAATAATTTTGCAGGTCAGACAATAAATACTGCAGATAATAATACAGAAAAATTCGAAAATTATAATACTCTTGGAGATATATATGTAAGATATTTAAATGAAAAGAGTATAGATGGAATACCGGATCAGGCTGAAAAAGTCATGACACAGGCAGAGGATGATCTTTCAAATTACAGTGGAGATGATTCTTCGGATTTTGATCTGGCATTCAGTGATGATCTTTCGGAGATTTATTACAAACTGGGGCAGGATAAAAGCTCGGTTGACTATTATAAAGAGTCAATATCGTCATCTGAAAAAGTACAAAGCCTTGCGCAGGCGAAGCTTAAGGAAGCAGGAGTTTCAATTACAGATACAAATGCAAATGAAAGCGCAAAGGGCTACATACAAAAGTATGTAGATAAAGTCAACAGGATTGCTGAAATTTACGGAAACATGAGTAAAATGAAAGGCAATAAGAATGCAGATAACGACTTCAATTCTGCTTTGAAGACATATAAGAAGGCAGAAACAGAATTTGGTACATCAGCAAATGCGGCAGAAATTTATGTTGAACATTTAAACTTTCTGTATGGATCATATGAACAAAAATATGGAAATGATCCCGCAGCATGGCCGGATTCAGCTACAGCAACAATTGTAAATGTTTATAAATCAGGGAAAAAGGTAGCCGGAATAGGAAATAACCATAATTGGGCAACAAGAATTTCAATAATGGATAAACTTGAGGATGGCTCTCTTGCAGCAGAAGAAGCAGATGAAAAAGCAGCAGATGCAGATATAAAACAGGATGAAGCTTCAAGCGGGGATGCGGATAAAGAAAATACATCCGGAAGTTCTGATGACAGCGGGAAGGGAGAGTGACATAGATGGCAGCATTTCGATTAATGTTTTATGGCGGGCTTGTACTCGCAATCATTTTCCTTATTGCAGCAGTTGTCATTTTCTTTGTGCTGGATATTCCCAAGGCACTCGGAGTAGTTACAGGTTCAACGCAGAGAAAAGCTATTGAAGAAATAAATGCCGGAGGTACTCCGGACAGCAAAAAGCAAAAAAAGAATCATATCAGTGCCAGAGAAATTGCAACCGGCGGGCTAAGTTCAAAAGATAGCGGCAGCAAAAGGAATTCTGCCGGAAATTTAAAACATGCAGAGAACGGTCAGAAAATACAGGAAGCAGAGACGGAACCTGAAAATATTAAAAAATCATTTCATGGTTCAGACGGTGAAGATGAAGCAACAGAACTTCTCTCATTTACGAAGGTTGATACAGAAGATAATGAATCAACAGAAGTTCTTGGAACAGATGATGAAACAACCGATGTTCTGAGCAGTGAGAACAGCACATTTTCAGAGGAAAAAGATATTAACTATAATGATGGCAAGACAGATGTGTTAAATTCAAAAGATTCAGAAAATTTTGAAACAGAAGATGAAAATAAGGCGGAGATACATATGGTTGGAGAAACAAGCATGTATGGCTCAACTGCAGCCGATCAGACATCGGTTCTTGTAGCAGATATGGCTACAGGTACAGCGAATACCGATACATCAGCATCTCATATAAAGATTTTATATAAGGAAACAGTTATTCATACAGATGAAACATTATAGAAAGGACATCGGGGGAATGATGAAAAAAAGCAAAAGCAGAAAAAATAAAAAAATACAGCCATCACATTATGAAATATCATCTGCAAAAACAAAAAGCAAATCATTTGGCAATATGAAAAAAGTGATTGCAGCTTTTGTCTGCCTGCTTATGATTTTTTCTGTTATTTATATCGGAGAAAAAAATAAAGCAAAAGCAGATGCCGGAACAGGGGAACTTGGTACGGGTGCTGTGACAGATAATAACTATGTAGAAAATGTTTTAGAAAAAGTAAATCCACAATATAATTCGAATGATGAGGAAACAGTTATTAATATAAAAGTTACAGATACTGATGTGACGTTTGGTTTACCAGCAAACTATAACTGGGAAAATGAAGGATATATAGCCGTCATTACTAAAATCAAATCAAGTAAAAACCAAGGTGAAACTGTTATAGTGCATGGAGAACAACTGGGTAAGAGTAATATATATGTACAGTTAAAAATAACAACTGTTCCTCCGTCAGCTGTCAGCATTGGTGATGATAAGAAATTAGTTGAACCGGATGTGGATAATACTGAAAGTAATACATTTTTTTACGGAAAACCTGTATATAATGTGAAATCACCTGATAATACCATCACTAATCTGGATGCAGCCGGTGTAGAGGCTGCCATAGGGAGAGTAAAAAATAACTCGGGTGATAAAGATTATACAATCGAAAAAATTATTGTGAAATCTGATGATGGAACGATTTCTTTAGGAACAGCACCTGATTATACATATACAAGAGACTGGTATGCAGTAAACAGTGTGAATGTAGACAATGTTAAAAAAACGGAAGATGGTAAATTTGAATCTGGCGGAACAATAACAGTAGACAATCTTCAGCCCAATAGTGAGCATACAATTGGATTTAATGCAGATGAAGGAACTACTGCAACTTATAAATTAAATGGTGCTGATGATGTAAAAACTGGTAACACAATAACAGTTCCTGCCAAGCAAGATCTGTCAAATGTGACTGATGATACTTATGCTGTAACGGTAAAAAAAGGTGATAATATTACTGAAACCTTTACAGTTGTATTAAAATATGACGTGGCAAAGCCAACTTTTTCAGCTGTCAAATGTAATGATAAAGATATTGCTGACGGAGGAACTGCCTGGTTAAATGCTGAAACTGCCCCGAATACAGTTATTTCAGCAAATGCAGCAGTGACGGGTGGTGCAGCTATAGAAAAAGTAACTTTACAGAAATATCAAGAAAATGATAAAGGTGGATTTGGTGATCCGGAAAATGTTTCCGGTGTTGAGGTGGTTGCATCAGAGGACCCTAAAAGTGCAACTGTAGTATGTAAAAACCTTGATTTATCAGCAGATGATGGCAAGACTGATAAGTTTGAGCTTACAGTTGTAAGTACATATGGGATTGCAAGTAAATATTCATTTACATTAAATGTGGATAAAACAGCACCAAAAAATACTGGAATTATAGTTAAAAATAAAACTAAAAATACTGATGATACAACCGGGAAATTAACAACAAAAGATCCCGTTGTTATTACGGTAAATGGTGTATCAGACACAAATCTTGTAAAAAAGGCGACGGTCACTCAGGTCAATGCAGATGGAACAGAAAAAGAGATAAAGAAAGCAGCTGATTCTGATAATTCTCTATTTACTTCAGATGATAAAGGTGTTTGTACATTTAGTTACACAGTTCCTGAGGATGATCTGAGTGGACTGACAACTGCAAAATACAAGGTTACATTTTACGATGAAGCAGGAAATACGAATGATATTATGACACCTGTCACTTTCTATTCAGAGGATATAGTTATAAGCGGACCTGTTGTCTCTCCTGAGGCAAAGTATAAAAATGGTGAAAATTCATATTTTAATACTCCCTTTTTAACTTTGACATATAATATAACATCAGATGCTAAAATAGACTTTAATAAAGAAAAAACAGAAGCAACAGTTACGACACAGTCAGGAGACAAGGAGAAATATGTTGCAAAGCTGCCGGAAAATGCTCCGGAGCCTTCCTATAATAAAGATGATGGAACATATACGTATAAATATACTTTAAATATAGCTCCGGCAGATGATAAGGCAGTGAACGCCGGTTCTCTGTCAGATCTGCTGTCATCAATCACGCTTGATGTGACCAATATAAATGGAATTAAATATTCTGAAAAGAACAGTGGCAGCCCATATACAACAAACTTTTTCCATATAGATCTTTCAAATCCTGATATTTCAGCAGATTCTGCTGCAAATCAGACAGACTGGTACAGCAGTGTGATACTTATGATCACATATGGTGATAATAAGGCTGCAAATATTGAAGCAGAGTCCGGAATAAAGGAAGCATCTGCAACAAATGTAAACGGAAAATCAAGTATGGATATTACGTCATCTGATTCTCCTGTAAGTGTCACTGTAAATCCATCAACTTCTATGAATGGTACAAATGTAGTAATTAAAGCAGTTGATAATGTTGGGAATGAAGTAACAAAAACTTATACATATCATGTAGACAGTGAAGCACCTGCTGCATCAATATCTGTCAACAAAAAGCAGGCAGCAGCTGTAAACGGGAATTATCTCGGAAAGGCTTCAGGTTCATCAGACCCGTCTGTGTCATTTTCTGTAGATGATAATATTCAGCTTAAAAATTATTCATTTGATGTTAAGACTCCAGGCGGAACAGTCCGCACTATCAGCGGGGGTGCAGTAAAGTCTGCATCAAGTGATGTTAATGCAAAACTTAGTGATTTTCTTACGGCAGAGGATCTCATTAATGGACTTCCAAAGGATGGAGTTTATACAATCACGCTCACAGGAAGTGATAATGCAGGGACTGTAATAAATGGCGGAACAATCAGTACAAGCTTTACGCTGGATAATACAGTGCCTGTGACAGACATGACTGTTGCAACAGCAAAGCCTGCGAAGATAGATCAATATGGAACGGACTACTATAACGCAGTCACTAAGAACAGCTATCGTTATGGGCAGTATTACAATGTTCCGGTAAGTATTAATCTTTCTGCAGCAGATAATAATCTTCCTGCTTCGCAGATAAGTGTAACTGATAATGGAAATCCGGTTAAGACTTCGTGGTCGGGAGATGCTGAAAAGAAGGCATATGTTACAATTTCAGGAGAAGGGAAGCATAGTATTCTCATTACTGCTGTTGATAACAGTGGAAATAAAACTGTAATTCCGACTGTTGATTTTACAATTGATTATACGAAGCCGGTTATCACAACTGTTTTGAACGGAACTTCATATACAGAAGGAACAAGATATCTCAATGCAAATGGTGTCATTGGAGTTAAAGTTAATGAAACAAATAAAGATGATAATGATC
Organism: uncultured Lachnospiraceae bacterium; assembly: GCA_937872845.1. Lineage (GTDB taxonomy): Bacteria > Bacillota > Clostridia > Lachnospirales > Lachnospiraceae > Eubacterium_Q. Next base: position 5,446 of record CALMUC010000200.1, read on the forward strand.
TCACACGGACAACGGTAATTACACAGCCATCGGCTGCAGCTGTTTCAACGACTGAAAAAGTAAGTGAAGGAGATCACGGATATACAACAGATGCTGATTACAATGTGAAATATGTTGCAGTTGACCGCGCAGGAAATGTATCTGATGAACGTGCTGTGACATTTCGTGTAGACAAGGCTGCACCGCAGCTTAAGATAACAGGAGCCGGTGACAACAGTACATCCACAAAGGATGTAACACTTAATTTTGGAATGGATGAAGCATTTTACTGGGATATGAATAGTGCAGTAATTAAAATTTACCGTTCAATAGACGGACAGAGTGAGAGCCTGCTTCGTACAGTTGACTATAAAGCATCAAATGCCAAGGATATAATGGCACAAAGTTTCAGCGATGACGGAGAGTACCGTTTTGAATTTGAAGCAGAGGATAAATGTGGAAATAAAGCGGATACTTCATATACATTTATTCTTGATAAGAATGCACCATTTATAACACTTTCAGTAAAGAATTATACAAGCACGAAGAAGCCTGTGGAATTTGGTGTTTCTCTTACTGAAGGATTCTTCAAATCGAACAATGTAACTCTTAAGGGAACAAGAACGGATTTAAATGGCAAGAGTGAGGACTTAAAATTTGATTCATATAATTTTAATGGACAGAAGGAATCGGATTTTAAACAGACATTCAAAAAAGACGGAATTTATGACATAACAGTTTCAGCAAAGGATAAAGCCGGAAATAAATCATTCAAGAAGGTTCATTTCACAATAGATAATACAAAACCTGTAATTGGAGATTTAAAGGAATATGACGGAACCGTTGTAAATAAGTTCAGTCTTAGTGCAAATGATAAGAATCTTTATAGCGATCTTACAAGCTGCAATGTAAAGATTTACCTTGATGGTGTTGAGTATGATGGAGTTTCTGACATAGAAGATGGCTCACATACAATTCGTGTAACTGCATCAGATGAGCTCGGAAATGAGGCTGAAAAGGAAGCTACATTTGTACTTGATACAAAAGCACCTAACATTCTGATAACCGGAGTTAAGGATGGAGATACTGTCAAGGATCCGGTTACTGTAAATGCATCAGTACAGCTGAAAGATGATGTTCTGGAAAGCGTAACACTTAATGGTAAGGCTGAAAATACAAACAGTAATTCGGCAGATCGGAAGAGCGTC
>CALMUC010000201.1 GCA_937872845.1 uncultured Lachnospiraceae bacterium
TAGAAAAACTTGAAAAATTATGCAATTATATTGAATGTCAAAAAAACAGCTTGATTGACGGTAATTATTCCGAAAAAAGAGAGTATATAAAAGCCCAATGCTCACTTAAAGTAATAAGTAAGCAGATGTTTCATAAAGAAATGGCTTTATGTTTTGAAAATGAAGCAGATGCCACTGTGAATAATAAAGAGCCGAATACTTTTTATCCGAATTTAGTTGATATTTACCAAAATGCATATAATGAAATTTTTCAAATTAAAAATCAAGCACCAGAAGAGTTTGAAAGGATAAAAGGTAAGTTGCTACAAGAAAAGTCTGATTTTATGGATATGCTTTCTCTCTGCGGTATTAAAACTCAAATAGAACTTTCTGATGATTTCATTAAAAGTGTAGAAAAATCCGTTTCAAAAATCACTATAGGTAATTTTATTGACACAATTAACCTGATGCTTTCAATTCCTTTCATGACTTCGGAAGGAGTCAGTTCCTATGAAGCAGCAGTGAGAAAGGCAAGCCCTGTGTCTTCTATGTTTGGACACAATCAGTTAGATAAAAAGGGAAATGTCGTAGGCGTAGCAGAGTCAGAGAAGTCATTAAAAACAGAAGCTCATATTTATTTTCGACAAAAAAGGCTGTACGCAATATGGACATATATCAATCTTCATCAATGGTCAAATATAAAATCGGAAGAGGATTTTATCTATTTCTATTTGCAAAAGGAAAAACCAGTATATATAGAAGAAGAAAACTTGATATTTTGGACTAAAGGAATTGCCGCAGGCTTAAATAAAGACTTTATAAGTGCATCTCATATCCTAATGCCATATTTAGAGCATGCTTTGCATAATATTGCTGAAATCACAAAGGGAAACATAACTACTTTAGAGAAAAAACGTCAAGAGGCTCCTTCTTTAGGTGTAATTTTCCCGATGCTTCAAGGCGTGATTGACGAAGAAATACTATATGAAATAGAATCCTTTCTACAAAATGGGATAGATGTCAATTTCAGGAATAATTTGTCTCATGGACTTCTAACTCATTTTGAAATTGAGAAATATGGAATCTATTTGTGGTGGATATGCTTAAAACTGTATTTTGAAGGAAAGAGTATAATTAAAATCGTTCCCTAATCAGTTTGTGCACATCCGAAGCCTTATAGTAACATCTTCCATCATCTAATTTGATGTAAGGTAGAATACCCTTTGCTCGATAGCGTTGAAGTGTGCGAAGGCTGACTTTCAAGAGAAACATCAAATCCTGATTATCTAAAAGTTGTTCACCATCCAAGCAATTACGTTGGGTTGTCAATCGTTCGATTTTCTTATCCGCCATTTCGAACCTGTCCATTATACGTTCCATCCAGGCGATGAATGTTTCTCTATCTATATTCATGACAATAACCGATTAAAAATGACCTTTGATAAAATAACTCTGATTTGAAGGATCTTTGATGATAATTTCCTTCTCCCGCATAAAACGGATATAGCTTTTCGCCGTGCGTTCCTTTACATCCATAATTTGCTGTATCTGTTCGCACAAATCTATATAAGTGATAAATGTTTGTTGGTCGAAAACTTCACGGGTAACGCTTACCAGTTCCTTTTCTTTCCGTTTCTCTTTCTCTTCACGGGGCTTTTCTCCAAGATACAGGTGCATTCCGACTTCTTTGTTCCAAGTGAACTGCATTAACGGAACATCCAAAGGACTGCCTTCACGAACTTTCAGAGCCTTCACGACTGATATAGTCGGATCATTATCCAACTCAATGGAAAGAATCGCAGCCGCTTTACGTTGCAGTTCCGACCCCAAGTGCCCACGAAGCTTTAATCCGTTCGGAACATAGTGCAATACACAAACAATACAGGTCTGATATATTCCAGCCAATCGGTAGAGTTCATCGACAACCCGCAAACTTTCGGCTTCATCATTGGCGGAATGTACCAAATCGGCAATACCATCTATTACAACCAACTGGATACCGCCATATTGATAATGAAACTTATCCATGCTTTGTACAATAGCCTGTAAACGTTCTTTGCGGGACATCCCGGTAAGACAGAAGGCTTTCAACTCTTCCGGCTTTTCTGCTTGTTTTGCCCTCTTTAATAGATTGGAAACATTCTTAAACAGCTGTACTTCGGACTGTTCTGTATCATACAGCAGAACAGCTTTATTTTGACTGTTTTCGTATACATGGATTCCCAACGTATCTATACGAACATTTTCCGGTTTTATCGACCCAGCCACCAGTGCTGCCACATAGTTGCTTTTCCCAGTTCCTTCACCGCCTGTGATACAAAGGATATTTCCTTGTGTACCCAGTGGTACATCCCCGGCAGATATGATTTCCTGTGCTTTTGCCGGAGGATTATTAAAGTCTATTTCGCACGATTTCAGCATAGTCATAGTATCGCTGTATAGAGTATCTAAAAAATCAAGGAAGAGTTTCAGAAACGATTCACGGTTATTCCCAAGCCTGAAATAATCGGATATATCTTTCTCTTCTTTTGTTCCTGAAAGTGGTAATAGAAGGCGTTTTACGCCGTATTCTGCCAACTGTTTTTTATGTTTGGAAGAACTCTCAAGCCCGGTTTTATCTACATCATAAAGTAGAATGATATGTTTGAACCGGAATGACAGTTTATGAATGATTGTTGCCGGAATGTTTACGGTTTCACTGTTAAAACAGATTGCATGGAAACCCTTAGCTACCAGGGAAAGGACATCCTTTTCCCCGCCGGTAATAAAGACCGTATCGCCTTTGGCGGGCAGTTGTTCAAGTCCGAAACAATAATTATCGCCGATATCTCCGCCATACAGGAATCGTATTTTGGAAGACGGACGGTATAGCTTTATATAGCGTTTGGACTTATAGCCAAATATCGGTTCTGCCGAAGAAGAAGCAATGGAGTACGGCTTGTTATCGGAATTTTCACTTTTGAACTCCCGAACAGAACAAACTTTATATTGTTCCAATAGCTCCGAGTTTATCCCATATTTTTCCCAATACTCTAATTCATTTTGGGTGAATCTTTGTTCCTGGAAACTGTATGGCTTGGTTTTCTTTTCGGGAAGGATGGGTATAGTTGGCTTCGGGATTGATTGGATTGGTATTTCTGTATCTTCCGATAGCCCCAGCGATAAATCACGATTTATGCTTTTCAGGATTTCTACAAAATCAATGGTATTGTTGCAGTTTAATCCTTTCAGTTTACCGACAAAGTAGAAACAATCCCCGCTGTACTCATCATTTCCGAAATCTTTCAGGTTGTATACTCCGTTTTTCCGGTCGAAATATATATTACATGAAGCCTTTTTGTCTTCATATAAAGGATTAAAGAAATTACGCCCGACACGCCATTGACAGGTGATATAATGCTTGAAAACATTCAACCCGTTATTTGTTCTTTCTAAGATTTCTTCTTTCCTTAACATATAGCCTGTGATTTGTTACCAAGTCATTTAGACATTCCGAATTACTTTTAATCAGCCTTTCTTCCAGCATTCGTTTTATCTCGCCGATTTTATAAAAATAGCGTCCTCGAATATTAGAATAAGCAATTGTTCCTGATACCCGAAGTCTTTGCAATGTTTTGTCGCTGATTTTTAAGAATGTACAGACCTCATAACTATCCACCCAGATTTCATCTTCATTTATATTATCCGCTTCTTGCTTATTAAGAACATAATCTGCAATAGCATTAATCTTAGCCTCCAATTCCTTAAAGGCTTTTGATTCAACTGTTATGACATCCATAATTGTAACTTATTGATTTGTTGCAAAGGTCAGAAAGAATAAAATGCTGATTTCACAAGATAAACCCAAGTTGGGTGAGTTTTTTTTAAATAGCCTATATGTTGTTGGTTATGAATGAAATGTGTTTATGGGGTGTTTTACAAGCTATAAAAGGTCTAATTTTGATGAAAATTGGAACGATGTTCTGAGCGTAGTTTAACAGATAAACCCAAGCTGGGTACAACTTGGGTTTATCTGTTTTATCTCTGCTACTATTTATCAGCAGGATGAAATATCAATAATTGTCAATTATTAGGTTTCTTCATTTCTGTGGTTTATTTCAAACGTGTTTTCTATTCTGTAAATAAGTTCTAATTTAGAGGATGACACATTTGTTTTCTTGAATATATCTTTAGATAGGACAAAAGCATTTAAGAGAGCTTTGTTTAGACTTTTTCTTGTGATTATAGGAACAATGGTCTGATATTTATTGTACCAATAAGAAGAAATATCGACTTCCAGTTTTTTTGTTGGACTCTCCCAATGTTTTTCTGATTGTTCATATATCCTTATCAACCACAATGTGTGTTTTTGAATATATTGAAAGATATTATGTAGATGTGCATATTCTCCCCTTTGGAAAAGATTGGATGCAAAAAGTAAATTGTTTATTAATGAATCAGCAAGCCACTCAATTTGAGCTGGAGTATTACGAATTGGTTCATAAGGAGGCTCAATGTCATTTAATACATCTGTAAGTAAACCGTCCTTATCTACTAAATTCATCTTCTCTTTAAACTCAAATGAAGTGTGTCCTTGCCAACTTTTGATTATTGAAATCTCTTTTAATGGCAAAAAATGAAATTCTCCTCTAATGAGATTATCAAATATAACTACATCTGTACCAAATTCATTTACAAACATCAACGCTATTGGATTAACAGAAGATATCCACTTGTATTTATCTATATGGCAATCATCTCGAAGAAAAATATAAAATTCAATATCCGAAAACTTATCGCCTTCTCCTTTTATAAAAGAACCATACATTAAGACAGCAGAAATAGTACAGTCCTCAATAGATTTTTTCTTAAATTCGTTAATTAAATATAATTGTTTCATATTCAGATTATTAATAAGCAGAAATTATATATTCTGCGTGTTTCTTATTTTATTTAATTCACTCAACTTGAAATCACCTGCTATCTGCATCATTCATTCGTTTATTAAGAGCAACTACCAAACGGTTTAAATAAGTCGTTCTTTCTCCTTTTCGTCCTCTAATCTCCAGAAATATCCGGTAAATATCGCCTAATTCAATATTGAATATTTTTTCAAATACTAAGGCTAAAACTTTCAAGTCAATATTCCCGGAATTGACACTCTGTTCGGCATGAACAGCATAAATTAATTCAACCAGAGCAGATTTTGTGTCTGTCCAAGTATGTTTGGTGTTAGTAAGCGAATTTTTGTCAAAGAGTTCTTCTCTTTGTTTCAATCTTGTCAACTCTGATTCCAGATAGGCTGCCAACATATCATTCGCAAGAAGTTTAGCGACTTTGAAATCGTAATTAGTGGAAAAATTGGGATCTCTTTCAAAATAAAAAGATTCCAAATTTAAACCCATTTCCCGCCGATTCCTTACAAAGTAATATTCATCCAAAATTGTTTTCCCAAGTCGGTAGTATTGAATAAAATCATTGTTTTTGTGGTAAAAGAAGTTAATGTTCTCTTGTTCCTTTTCCAAATATTCTTTGATTGTATCAAAACCACATACAGGCTTGTTTAATTCGATATTGTGTATCTTTTTGTAGTAAATTAATTTGGAGAATAACTTTGGTTTTGTTTCTTTGAAAAAATGGATTTCATCAGAATTAGTTTTGAAGTTTTCACTTAAAACTAAAGACTTCATTTCCACGAATCCTCTCTCTAATATCAGAATTATAGGAGGTACATCACGTATTATATTGGATACTTCCAGTTCCTTTATTTGTATCTGATCTTCTATCTGTTTTGATATATTTTCTATTTTTCTAATCATTTCAGTAGTTTTTAATGATAAGACTATCTCTGTAAATTGTTGATTTTACAGACTAATAACTTAAAAAAGGCATAGAGTATTTAGAACAAGAATGATAAACCCTTGTCAAACACACCCTGTAAATCTCTATCTTAAAAGTAATTAGTGATAGATAATCGAATCTAAATCTACGTTTATACCCATGATCCTTTCAATTTAATTATAGTTGAATACTATTTGTTACTCCTATTTCGTTGATGAAATATTCATCGTGTGAAATAATCAAGACTGTTCCCCGATAATTCTTGATTGTTTCCATCAAAATCGACAAGCTTGATAAATCAAGATTATTTGTAGGCTCATCTAAAACAAAAATGTCAGGAATGTGATTTGATATCATTAAACAACAGAGATAAAGCCGCATACGTTCGCCTCCGCTTAACGTTTGACAATTTTTATTCCACGATTCCAGTGGAAATAAAGCTCGGTTTAATCGGATTTTAATTTCATAGTCTGCCAAATTGTCTTTATTATACTGCTCTGCTAATTCCAATACAGTGAGAGGTTGGTTTACCTGCTCATATTCTTGATCGAGATAGACATACGAAAAATCAGATCTGATAACTTTGCCTTGTATTGGAGATAATTCTCCAAGCAATAATTTCAGAAAAGTTGTTTTACCACAGCCGTTATTCCCTCGAATGTGAATTCGATCACCACTCCTTATTTCAATATCGATAGGAGATTGCCAAAGAAATTTATCTTTCACATATCCGAAATTGAGTTCGTGGGCAGAGATTAGAATTTTCCCGTTATGTAGTTTCGTGTCCTCAAAATCTATTTTCAATTCTGTGTTTTGTAGCTGGCGATCCCGTAATGCAGATAGGCGTTGTCTGGTATTGTCAATAATATTTGAATGCTTTTCTCTCAATTTGGCAGAACTGTTTTCTGCTAAATTACCACGAGCATTCATAACGATTCGAGCAATACCACCTTTTTGTTTGCTTCGTTCACCTTGCGAGGTACGTTTTTCTTGTCGTTCTCGAACTTCCTGTGCTTTTTTTCGAGCTACCCGAAGGGCAGTTTGTTCTGCATCAATTTGCTGTTCTAAAGACCGATCTTCTATCTCTTTTTGTTCTCTGTAAAAATCATAATTCCCTCCATATAGCCTAATTCCTTTTGGAGACAACTCGTATGTTGTATCTAAAAGATTTAACAGGCTAACATCATGACTGACAACTACAACTGTAGTTTTTGTGTTCTGGATGTATTCATATAATATTTTCCGAGCAGACAGGTCAAGATGGTTGGTTGGTTCATCGAGTAAAACAATCTCCGGCTTATGCAGAGCCAATCCCGCCAATAGAACTTTCGTTTTTTCTCCTCCGCTTAATAATGAGATAGATGAATCAAGTTCGATGCCTTCTAATCCCCAGTATTTTAAAGCTTGACGACATCTGTTTTCTACCTCCCAATCATCGTTTAGAGTGTCATAGTAAACCTGTTCAGAAGCTCCTCCAAAAATTGCGTTGAGAGCATTTAGTTTTTCTGATACTCCGAGAGCTTCGGCAATAGTCTGCTCTTTGATGTTTATCTGCTGGGGAACATAGTAAGGCTTGGATTCTGTTCGGATATTACCGAAAGAAGGCATAAGTTCTCCTGCCAACAACTTTAGTAGGGTTGATTTTCCTACTCCGTTATTGCCAATAAGAGATACTTTCCCGCCACGTGAAACAGAAAAACTTACAGACTCGAATAGTGTATGTTGATTGAAATAGTGATAAGAAACATCACTGACGATAATACTCATTTTGCAACAATTAATAGTGATTCCAAAGAGGAATCGGATTAAACCGAAGGTATGTAGAACTCTATGGTGTCGGTTTAATTAAAACCAACTATTAATTGTTTATTTTCATCAGAGTATTTTTAAATTCGATTGCAAATGTATGAATAATAGTCGAATAAACCTAACCATTTCTTCAAAATGCTACATACGTGATTATCTCAATAGTCTATAACTCAATTTTATAATGCCGGAAGCGTAGGCAATATTTTCTCTCAATTCCCAATTAGATTCTTTGGGGTTGCTGGGAAACAATGGAATGCCTGAACCTAAAATTACGGGGATGTAGCAGATTTGCATCTCATCAACCAAGCCTGCATTTATGCACATGGTGATTAATTCTCCACCACCAGCTAGCCAAATATCCTGACTGCTTCTATTTTTGAGATCAGATATTCGTTCGATAATATTATCTGTTATAAACTCTATGTTTTCTTTTGTATCTATCGCTTTATGAGATACCACAAAAGTTTTCTTATCCTTGTATGGCCATAAAATATCCATGCATGATAATTCATGATAAGTTCTTCCTCCCATGATAACAGTATCTACAGAAGTTAGCATTTCATTATACCCATAGTCTTCTTTTGTGGGGTTTGGAAATTCGGTTAGCCAATCTAAATCTCCGTCAGGTCGAGCGATGTATCCATCGAGTGAAGCGGCAATGTAAACTTTAATCTTTCCCATGTTTCTTGATTTTAGTGTTTATACTGTTGCTCGCTGTACCTCAAAAGAAAAAGCGTGGAACTCACACTATTCCACCACGAGGTACTGGCATACCCACAGACGAAACAGGCAAGCCCACGCCATACTTTCGTATAGTATGAACATTGCGACTGTTGTCTCGTCTGTATGAAAAGTGCCAGTTTTCGTGGTGAGACGTTCAGCGAACGTTATGTTATATAAAACGGACGAATCCGTAAAAAATCTATTTACCTGATGCAAAGATAGTGATTTCGTTCAGAATACGAGTAAGCAAGGAGTATGAGTTTTAAACTTATTAATAGCAAGAGATTACATTAATGACATAAAATACTGCATTTTTTCAAAACAAGTCAGAAACAAGTGCAAGGTGCAAGTATCTATATATAGATAGACTTGCACCTTGCACCTGAGCTAAGTTATTCTTATTCAGAATGATTGTTTATTAAGAAATATGTTGTATCTTTGAACCCAAGATATATGCAGACAAGCATAGGTCAAAGGTGGACAATTAGGTGTTAAATTTTGTGCCTAAATCGTTACCGATAACAAGTTTGGAAAAATAAAAGCATTGACTTTTAAGCATATAAGAGGAAAGGTTCACCGACCTCTCTCTCCGCTGAGGATCTGGATAACACCAGGCATAAAGAATCCTGTAAGTCGTTGACTTGCAGGATTTTTTGTGTCTGGGGTATTTGTTGATTAACCCTGCCTCTCTTAAGGGATCATACGGATCATACTGAAATACTGAGGGATTGCCATTTAAGCATAAATATTAGCAAATCTTTCTGCTCAGGATAGCTATAAAACTATTTTAAACTACTCCAGAATAAAGTATTAATTTATTTGGTCGTTGGTTATATCTTTCATAGCCTATTTATCCACTATATTTTTCTTCAAGAATAGGCTTACTTTATCGATAAAATTCTCAAAGTCAATCATGATCGGATCTTCTTTTCCTCCATGACCTGCATTTTTGACTACCATTAATTCTCTGGGGATATCTGATGGCAATAAATCCAATACTTTACGGCTCATCCATACAGGTGTACGAATATCATTTTCTCCATTTATTAAGAAAATAGGTTTTCTAAACTTTGCTGCTATACAAATAGGCATTTTATCTGTTGGGAAATTTGCAGGTACAATCAGCTCGCTCTTAGTTTTGTTACGTAC
>CALMUC010000202.1 GCA_937872845.1 uncultured Lachnospiraceae bacterium
ATATCATCCGGTTTAAGGATAATGAGTTCTTCACTGTGCTGCGCAACAATCGGTGCTAAGTGGTGAAAATCAGCAGGTAAGATGCAAATAATAAACTTCTGGATTTGTTTATAATTTACAGTACAGCCCATAAGATTTAAATGTATCGCTCCATCTATCTTCTGAAAAAAAAGCCCGATGCAATGCACCGGGCTTTTACTCATAGTCATTAATTCTTCTTAATATGTTCAATTTTATCGCAGCTTAAAATCTTTGAAATCAATGTAAATACAGTTACCACCATCACCATATCAATTCCTGCCCCAAATATCAACTTAGGAATTTCATTATGATTTCCTCCTTCAAAACATCTCTCTAGCAGATATGTCGCAACAAACATTTGAATATTTTCTACTATCAATGGTTTTTTTATCATAACAAACCCCATAACAATAGCAATTAAAAAGTTGCACATTATAATCAACAAAGCAGTAAATACAGTTCCCTTAACAGCATCCTCAACTAGATACATGATATAGTTTGAAATAATGGAAACAGTAAATACAATAATAACATATGTGATATTCTTAGCAACGAACTCAAATATATCAATGCTCCCAATGCCATTTATAACAGAAAAAACAATAAATTCACTTATAAATAATGTATTAACATAAATGCAATAATATATTATAAATAGAACGCTTTTAGATATTATTATTTTTTGAATACTATATCCCGATATGATTTCTAACTTATGTAACTTGTACTTTATTCCCTCATTCTGAAGTAAACCACATAATAATGTAATAAACAACGGTATAAACAGTGCTCCCGAAGAAAAAGCTTTCCAATACTTTTCTCCAGTAATATCCAAAACTTTATTTTTATATTTCAACATTATGAAAAAATTATTATATACAATTGAATATATTACATAATACAATATATATTTTCTGATATGCTTCATTCTGTAATTTTCAAACTTCAACAATTTATTCATATTTTATGATACTCTCCGATAAACCTTATTATATAATAAACTAGTAATTAACACCCCTGATATAATCAATACACTCCCTATCCCCAGTTCAAAAATAGCATTATTAACTTTGACTGTATTTGCAAGCCATTTAAAACCTGCCGAAAAAATGCCATATTCATTATCGGTATCTGTAAATATCACTAAAATAATATTAATGCAAATTGCTATAAGCGTTTTCTTAAAAACAAAAGAAATGCAAGCAAAAATTCCGCTTATATAAAACAAAATCAATATTTCACTTATAACCTTAACCAGCAAATCACTTACAATACCACTCCCATTTATAAACGAGCATATTCCAAAAGTCATAAACTGAGCAGACATAATTATGAGAATCTGAAAAATAGCATTGACTAATATTTTGCTAAATAATATCTGTGACCATTTATATCCATACATAATCTCATAATTTACTGTCTTATCTTTAAAACTTTTTAAACAGTAAATTGTAATAACAACCGATAAATACAATAATATAAATTCACTGTCAAAAAATTCATTTAGAAATTTCTCACCTGTTATTTTCGAAACATCTCCATCACGTTCAAAATTAAGGAATAAAAAATTTATCAATATTGTATATAAAACACCTAAAATACATAATATGATATTTTTCTTATTTTGGGTTATTCTATATATATCAGTTTTTATAATATTAATCATCTAAAACGCCAACCTTATCCATAAAATACTCCTCAACATTTCCGTGTTTCTTTATCTTTTCAGAGCTTATTTCATCAATAATCTGCCCTTTATTAATCATAATATAATCTGATGCAATATTCTCCAATTCACTTAATATATGGCTGGATATAACAATAGTCACTCCTAACTCTGAGTTTAATTTTTTCAACAATTCTCTTATATCCCGTACACCTATAGGATCAAGTCCATTAATAGGTTCATCCAGCACCAAGATGTCAGGTTTCGAAACTAGAGCCATAGCAATACCTAAACGTTGTTTCATACCAACCGAAAATTTTCCGGTTTTCTTTTTTCCTACCTCACCTAAGCCGACACATGAAAGAACCTTGTCAAAATTATCATCGGAAACATTTCTGATATAACTCACTAATTCAAGGTTTTCTCTGGCCGAAAGATCATTATCCATATAAGGCTGTTCAATCATAAAACTGATTTTTTTTCTTTCCAAAGTTATATCAGAACTGCCATTAATAATAATTTCTCCAGAATCAAATCCAGTCAATCCAGATAAAACCTTAAATAGTGTTGATTTTCCTGCACCGTTTGGGCCTATCAATCCATATACCTTTCCTTTTTCTAATGATATATTTATCCCCTTCAATACCTCTTCTTTACCATAGCTTTTATGCAAATCCTGTATTTTAATAACTTCTTTCATATAATCCTTCTTCTATATTTTTCTTAATCATTTAATTTCATCATTGATTTATTATCAATGGAAATTTTTCCTGATCCATTCGTCCCCGTGATAACAGTAACCTCACCTTTTTTATTAATATATTCAGTTTTTCAAATATTCTATTACTTTTATATGAAAAGCAAACATCCTTAAATTCGATATCACCATTAATAAATTTTTCTTTTCCTACAAACTTTTCTTCTTCGTCTTTAAATATATCATCAACTCTACTAATAGAAACTTTAGTATTCTGATAGATAATAAACTCTGATACAAATTGATTGAATACCTCAATTAAATATGAAATTATCAAGTTTACAGATATCATCTGTCCTATTGTCATAGTGCCTCCTGATATCATCAGTACACACCATAAGTGTTACAAAAATGCTTGACCACAACAGTCCCGTCTTATATCCATAACGTCTCCATTTAAAATTTTTGACAGCAACTATTGTAATAATTAACTTAATGTAAAATTTCTTCATTATTATTCCAAATCAATAAATCAAAATCTTTTCTGCTTAGTGCTTCAGCTTCCTTAACTGTTACTATCTAAACATTCAGCATATTTTTTACACATATAATCAGTCCAAGGAGATTCAGCATCCATCCTATAGCCACTTTCAATCACATGTCCGCCTCTAATAGTAACAAAAACACCATGTTCCTCTTCAAAATCCACCTCAAAGCAAAGATTATAAGCAAGTTCTTCACCATATGGTCTGAAAATCTGTATTTCTCCTTGGCTATTTCTTTTGATAAAAGATTCTGGCGTAAGTTTTTCCGTCTTAGGAATCCACTCTTCTCCCCATGCATTAAATGTCTTGCATATTTCCTCCTTAATAATTTCTGACAGGGTATCAATCTCAGCAAGGCATTTTTCAATATACGCTTCAAAATCTTCTTTCTCACCATCAAGGATCAGTGCCGTCTGAACATTCACTTCCATGTTTTTACTTAACGCATGAGAATAGAATACACCACCTGCTGTAGTTTCTTCATATGGTTCTAAATCATCTATTATATCTAATGCATTTCTTCTAAAGTCTTCAAAGCGTTTATTCAGTCTTTCTGCAAAAATTGAATATTTTTTGTAATCAAAATCTATACAAAAACAGTGAGGAACACCGCCTTGTAAATTCTCAAGAACAATCTCATCATAATCTTTCTGGTAACTAATATCTCTAACCAACTGCTTATTGTCAAATTGTAACCAGATACAACCTTCATAATATCCATTCATGAACGCCTGATAGATAGGCCAAATGTCATGTGCAAATACCTTGCCATCCAAATAATTGTAAATATATTCTGCAGGATTACCCTTATGAAACAACAATTTTTTCAGGTCTTCCTGAGCTCTTTCATTTCCATGCACTGTCAAATGAGCTTCATACAGAGCTCCTTTTTCCAAAAGCCACTGGAATATATATGCAAAATAGTTGCAAGCATAAATGTATATTTTATCATTAGCCTCCGGATTCTTTTCTAAATACTCATCAAAGAATACTTCCACATCTCTGATCTTATCGCGTTCTTCTTCAGACATTTGTTCTAATAATAATTCCCGCATATCTTCTGCCACTTCATCATAAGCCCATTCTGCAGAAAATCTTGTAAACGCCCAATGATTATCGTTTTTCGTTATATATATAGGCTTCTTTGGTTTATCGGACATCTTATTATGTATTCCATATGCAGAAAGAACAATTACAATTAATAAAACTGCAAATAAATATGCTGGCCCTATTGCCCTTTGATCACCTCCAATTACCTCCATTATAAATTCGACTAATAGTCCAATCACACAAGCCACAAAAAACATTCCAAGCATAGGCAATAAAACAAATTTCTTATTCTTACGGATTCTCGAAATTTCTCCAACACTGATAATGGTTCCTAGCAGGAATATCAAGAGCATTGCAACCGCAATGGGTGCACCAAATTCGTCCGCCATATATTCTTTATCATAAAGCATGTAAAGTGACATGAAAGACATTATTCCACAAAACAATACCATTATCATTGTAACTATTAATTTGATTATCTTTACTCCAGATTTCAAACCATTCTCCCTTCCACACTAATCAACATAATCCTTTGCCGGGACTGGTATATTATCAAGCGTAGTCTTTCCCGATACAAATACATGAATAAATGAACTTTTTCATCTGCTCCTTTGTGATTGCCTGTCTTGCATTCTCATCGTTGCAAATTACTCCTGCACGCTGAAATCCAAATGGATTCTTTACAATTAAATCATTGTCAACCGCCATTTGAAATGCTGGACGAAGAACTCCACGCACGGTCTTGATTGTGCTTGCTCATGTTCTGGTCTTAAGGTATCTCTCCAACAACTCGTTTACCGTCATATTCTTGCCCATTGGATCAAGCTGTGAATCCAGATCTCTGCCTATCTGCTTTTCAAGTTCCCTTAAGGAAAGACAATTTACGAAGAATTCTGTGTTTACTATCTCGTATCGTTTAAGAGGTTCTACCATTGAACTATATTATCGTTTTTATGGTTACTGCCCCTGAACTACAAACTACTACAGATATATTTATTACTTCCGTGGGCAGTATCCAACCGTAGTGCGTTGTCACAAAGCAGGTCATACAATGCCGTGTTTTTGTAATTTTTGCATACTTTCAAAAATCTTCCATCTTCTTCAGTTTTTCTTCAGCATCGTCAAAACTGATATGCGTAGGAGTTTTTCTTCTTTCTATTCTGTTGTACGGACTTCTGCAATCAAACGTTTTTCTTCATTATTTATCTTTGCTTTGGCCTTTATACCTCTTATGCAATCAGCAAAAAAACTTTCATACTTTGAAAAGCTATCCTCAATTAGATTCTGATATACTATCACCCCCTGATCTTTTAATTCATACAGATCACGTTCACAACATATCTCATCTATGGGCGCTAACACCGAATCTCTTTCCTGTTGAATATCATACTGCCATATAGCTTTACTATTCGGTGCAAAGTTTCTCAGATAGAATTGAGGAATAAAATGCTGTTTTCTTTTTGGATTTTGATTTTCAGTCATTTACTGCCCTTTCTAAACCTTTTAACGATTACCACTCCAATTTGTACCCATACTGAACCATTTACCGCTGCACATCCATGTGATTAGCCAATATATTTTAACATATCATCAACAATAAAAGAACAGCCCGGCAGGATTACTCTAACCGGGCTCATCTAATAATTTGATATATGTTTGATTTATTATATTTGTTTAATTTTCTCGTTGATAGCTTTAGCTTCTTTTCTGTAGAAAAGCATAAACCCAAGCCAGATAAGCACTGATAGAAGTATCATTCCTGCTGCAATAAGTGCACATTTTGCCACACCAAGGCTTACCGGTATCCATCCGACTGAAAATGCTGCGACTGTATATACCGTACATCCAAGCCCAAGATGTATGATCATCTGGATAGGTCTGGGAACAGTGTCTTTCTTATAGATCACAGTCGGTGCTCCGAATCCTATTCCTGTCAATACGCATCCAATGACCATTTTCGTAAAACTGTAGTTCGTCATGCTGAAGTTCCCCTTAAATATGACATCAAATACTATTCCAATTATGCAGAAGATTGCGAGTGATATTCCTATACTGATTACAGTACTCTTTAATAATTCCTTCATGATAATTTCCTCCTATAATCCAAGATAATGTTTAAAATCAGAAAGATATTTTCTGGAAACATATTCTTTGCTGCCATTCTTAAGCTTTAGCAGCAGCGTTCCGCTGAATCCAGGTTCAACACTGCTAAGATACTTAAGATTCACAAGTGAACATTTGGATATCTGCATGAACTTTGTGCCAAGCTGTGCCTTCAGTTCATAAAGTCTTTTTCTCGAATAATATACCTCATTCCCACCGTAGATCATGGTATTTCCATCCTCTACCCTTACCATATAGATATCATCCGGTTTAAGGATAATGAGTTCTTCACTGTGCTGCGCAACAATCGGTGAAGTCTCCTGCGAAAATATATCCATGATCTGTCTGATTTCGTCAGTCACCCTTTCAGCATAAATGACCGCAAAGGTTTCTGTGTATTCAGGTTTTATTTCAAGATTAACTTTCATTGTTATGTCTCCCTTCCTGTTTATGAACACATCATATAACAGGATTTCTGTCCTGTCTCGCAATCGGTGCTAAGTGGCGAAAATCAGCAGGTAAGATGCAAATAATAAACTTCTGGATTTGTTTATAATTTACAGTACAGCCCATAAGATTTAAATGTATCGCTCCATCTATCTTCTGAAAAAAAAGCCCGATGCAATGCACCGGGCTTTTACTCATAGTCATTAATTCTTCTTAATATGTTCAATTTTATCGCAGCTTAAAATCTTTGAAATCAATGTAAATACAGTTACCTTACCATAACTTTTATACAAATCATGATTCTGTTAATATCTATTACAGCCTGCCCTATTTCGGAATCACCAGGTCGTTTTTATAAATTCATCTATTGATACGTTGCTCAATAAATGATTATAAAACTTTTCATTATTGAGTCTGTCAAAGAAGCCTTCACAGACACATATATGCTGTCATGCTGCATTTGGAATATTTATAAGGAAGTTAAATTCATCTTCACTCGATTTGACAACATATTCCCCATTATATCTTTCAACTATTTCACAAATATTATCAATTCCTATCCCATGTACATTCTTATCTTTTTTTATTGTAAGGTATCTTCCATTTCTCTTTAAAATTTTACCATTAAATCTATTTGTTACACCGATAAACAGATTTTTATTTTCATACACTATCTTTACCTTTATAATTTTATCGGTTACATCTTCTTTTATACTTGCTTCTATTGCATTATCCAGTAAATTAGATAATATTGTAACTATATCCATTTCTTCCATTTTTACCGAAGACAGATCATTGATTTTCACTAAAAAAACTATATTTTTTTCCGCAGCTTCCTGATATTTGTAATTTAAAACTGTATTTACTATTACATTATTTGTATCTATTACATTCTTATAGTGAAGTATTTTTCTATTGCATTCAATTAAATATTCATTCAGCTTTTCTATTTCACCACTTTGTGTGAGTTCCGATATTATAGCTATCTGATTTTTAAATTCATGTTCATGTTTTAGTTTCTCATCATAGTTTTTTGCTATATTCTCATATAACTTTGTCAATCCTTCTGTCTTTTCTTTTTG
Organism: uncultured Lachnospiraceae bacterium; assembly: GCA_937872845.1. Taxonomy (GTDB): domain Bacteria; phylum Bacillota; class Clostridia; order Lachnospirales; family Lachnospiraceae; genus Eubacterium_Q. The sequence goes on from CALMUC010000202.1 coordinate 7,612, forward strand.
CAATGCCATTTTCCGAATTTCATTCTTATTTTCTACAATATTTTTTTGAATAGAAAACACAAAAAAATTTGCGAATAACACTCCGATAGTAAAATAAACAAGTGTGTTTATCTGATTTATATCATTTATATTTCTAAAATTTATATAAAGTGCCGTGCATCCGATTATTGAAAACAATGGAAATAATGAAAATCTTATCCATTCCACCGTTGAAAACATATATCTTTTATTTTTCTTTATAATCTCTGAAACAAATATCAGAACAAAGAATAGAAGAAACTGCATAGTCAGACTGAATCTCATTTCTGTTTTACGTATAAAAATGCCTTCGATTCCATCATCGTATATCGCACTTTTGGAAATCAGTATTGAGATAACGTCCACCAGAAATGCAATACAATGGAATATTACTGATATAACTATGCTCTTTATAATTGATGCATTATATAAAAAATCTGCAAATATCACACATAATCCTATAACTGCGGCAAATTTCACTTCCATATTTTTCTCAAGAAATCCTGTCACATACTTCATCAAAACCATCCACAAAACAGTCATTCCTAAATATACATATTCATTTTTTATTTTTCTTTTCAGAAACATACCAGCAAAAACTTCATAACATAAGACATACATTATCGCTAATGCTGCCTCTATAATACTTTCTTCCGACATCACTTTTCCCTTTTATAAAAAAGCCATTTTTCAATAGTATTTTCATATTTCATCTGAGCTACAGGAATTTTTTCCTGCATTCCATTTATATCCAAAGCAGCTTTATAACGGCTTATATCTGTAATAAAATATGCATTAACCAGATAACTTTGATGCACTCTTATCATATTTGCACTTTTCATATATTCCTGAGTATTATCTAATTTATCAATGCACGTATACTCTTTTAGTTTACCACCTTCGCAAACATGAAAATGCAGTTTTCTAAGTTCACTATTAACATATATAATTTCATTTTCATGCAGAACCCTTTTGCCTTCAATGAAATTGAATTCAAATGTTTTTGTTTCAGCTTGTATTCTCTTTACAATTTCATCAAGGCATTCAAAAATCGCCTGATTCATTTCAGAAATTTTTTTTACTATATACCTGACTGCCGATACTTTATATCCTTCAGGAGCATACTTTATGTATGCAGACACAAAAACAATTTTTGCATTATTTTTTAAGTCGAATATATCCTCTGCTAAACTTAAACCGCCTTTTTCCGGCATCTCTACATCCAGAAAATAAACATCAAATTTCTCCAAATCATCGCATACAAGCAATTCCCTTGCTGATGAAAACTTTTCCACACAGACTTCAGCACAATGCTCTTCAAAATATTCTTTGATTATTTTTTCTTCTATATCAAGAAAATTTTTTTCATCATCACATAATGCAATCTTATACATTTCTATTTCCTTCACATCTTCAATATTTTATATTTTCATTTCCAACATATATAAATAAACATAAAAATATATGACTTTCAATATTATAAGCATAATCAACAAAAATATGTAATATTTAACAATTTTCCATGCAAATAAAAATCCCCCATTTTTTATTAATTAAATCGTTCCAAAAATCCGACCAGAATCTGACTAACGGATGACGATCCAATTATCTAATGAGGAATTTTATAAAAAATGGATATTAATTATTTTTTTCTTTTATTAACAGTTTCACTTTTCCGTTTTTCACTTCATAAGTTTCATCACATAAAAATTCTATATCATCTTTGTTATGGCTTGATAAAATAATAACTCTGTTTTCTTTTTTATATTTTAAAATCAGGTTCCTTATATTATTAACAGCATCTTCATCTAAACCATTAAATGGTTCATCCAGAATCAAAATATCTGGACTTTCCATAATTGCCTGTGCAATTCCTAATCTCTGCTTCATTCCTAGTGAAAACTTACCAGTTTTTTTCTTGGAGTCAGGATCCAGCCCAACCATCTGAATTGCTTTTCTGATTTCTTCTTCAGAAATTTCATTTCTGATTCCTGCCAGATATTTTAAATTAGCCATCGCTGACTCCTGCCATAGAAATCCGGGTTTTTCAATAAGAACTCCCATTTTTTCAGGAAATGAATATTTTTCATTTAATGTTTTTCCATCTACAATAATTTTTCCTGTATCCGGTCCCATATATCCGCTGATCAGTTTAAATAATACTGACTTGCCAGAACCATTTCTGCCGACAACTCCATATATACAATTATCTGATAATTTTATATTGACATTTTTCAGTACATCTTCATTTTTAAATGTCTTTGATACATTTTGCATTTCAATCATTGTTTTCATTATAATTTCCTCTGTAAAAATGTTTACTATAAGCAAACATAATCAGGTAAAAAAACACAACCACACACAACTGTGCAATAATTACCGCGCGAACAGAAAACCCAGTATTTTTCAATATTTTATTACTGAATCCATACATTCCCCAACACGGAATTAAATATCTTATTTTTGATACATATTTTAAAGCTAATTCACTTGCTGCACATTCAAACAAAATAATTATACATGCTGTCATTATTGATTTTTTCAATATCAATCGGCTTAATGCGCCAATTTGCATCAGAAATAATCCATGAACAGCTATTAAAATAATCACATTCAGTTGAAAGTATTCAGGTTTTATTATATATAATACAATTCCTGTTACTGCATATACCGCTATCGTATGTACCATAATTATAAGTTCAACTATATTCCACCATTTTACTCTTGATCTGTATCTGTAAAGTGTAAGTGGTATTAATTCAAAGTTCTTTTCAATTATATAGAATCCCGTTCCCCATACCGGAGCAAACAACATAACCCACATTACCTGCTCTATTTCGGTCATTCCTGTATTAATACCTCTAAGAAACACAAACGGATTTTCATAATGACTTAATAAATAAAATAATAACAACATAATAAATAACGCATCAATTATAAAAGTCCTTTTTATCTCATTTGACATAATAATCTACCATTGGTAAAAATTTTTCACCTGTTAAATAAACTAAATATATTAATAATATAAAAAATATCACAGAAAATATTGGTGATGATACATAGGCATTATATTCTATTGGAAAATATGCGTTTCTGATTAATGATAACTTTTTTACTATAAGCGGAAAAATAGAATCAGTAAAAGTCAAAAAATATGCAAACAAATGTATACATACAATCAGGGCTGTTCCTACCGCCCTATTTGTATTTAACATATTAAATACAAATAAAATTGATATCAAAAACACACTATATAAATATGAGTCAAAAAATGTAAATATAAATGCAAACAGTGGTGAAAGCGGGCTAATTGTTTTGCTTGGTGAAAATAATCCATATTTACTTGATCTGTCATTACCTTCTCCCATTATATTAAGTATTGTCTGGCTCCATTCATTTTGCGTATAACCATTTTTTAGTATTGGGAAAATACTTATTCCTGCCAATAACAAATAATAAAAAAAAAGGATTAAAATTATATACACCCAGCAAGACTTGTACCATGTTCCTCTTCCTGTTCTGTGTATCTGCATAAATGAACTATCATCAATAAATGGTGCATCTGCACATACAATAATGGCTCCTATCAAAATTGACAATGCAGTTCCAATGCCTGAATAACTCAAAATATATGGTTCTAATATATTTACAGTATGACTTCCCGAATATCTCAAATAACCAACTGACTGTTTAAGTATAATTATGCTTCCAAGCATTGCACCCGCAATTACATTTTTCTTACTCAAGGCAAGAACTAACTTTCTTAATGAATTCTTAAAAACGAATCTAATACTTTCCATTTTTTACCTGTCTGTTAAATATCAACTTTGTCAATAATATTATTACTGATATATATATAATAAAGCATATAAATGGTTTCCATATAGAATTATCATATCCAACATCATAACGAATCATGTACCTTGGATTTACTGTATTTAAAAATCCATCTCGCCAATCAAGAAAAAACAATAGTTCATAAAATACATAAGGAACAACAAATGAGACATACCTATTATTTATAAATAAGGTACATAACAATGACAGTTCTGACCACATAAGTCCAAACAGTATAATTAAAATACCCTTCAACAAAACAACTGTAAATCCATCATTACTATAAAGAACTTTCCCCCATACAAGTGTTTCCATCTGTTCCGGATGTTCCGCCGGTGTAGTTGGTTCACCTGCTATTTCTGCCATAACAGCAATGATTGAATATGGAATTCCCATCATTAGCACACCTGTTATTCCGGTAAATATGATTTTTTTATTTATATATTCTGACGCAGATTGCCTTATCAATTGAAATCTGATAAAACCACTGTTTTTTTCAGATAAAAATGAATATCCATATCCTATTCCAGGCAAAGCTCCTGCAATCTCTGTGAATACCGACAATGAAAATACATTTGATATTATAGACAATGCATCAGCCTTCAGTCCTCCAAATATATAATATTGAAAATATCCTTCAATTTTCAATATTTCATACAATAATATTGCACTGCCAAACACAAGTCCAGCTAACATATTCCGGTTGAAAATTGATCTTTTTATCTCCTGAAAAAAAGCTTTTTTATTCATTTTCACTAATACCATCTTCCGGGTTATAAATCTGTTTTCCAGTAACAGCATTATAAATATATGCAATCTTTTCTCTGTTTTTATAATCCATATACACAAATGTCCAGACTGGAAGAAGTTCATTCTTGTCATTTACATAATACATTAATTTTATTCTTTTGACCGTTATCGGCATAACTGGAAATTTTCCATCTTTATACTCATTTTCCATATGTGTAATAATAGATTCAATTTTAACTATATTTATTTTTTCTGAACTAACTATTGAATATTTCTTTTGAAATCTTATTGCTGCGATTTTTCCATCTACAACTTCTACATCAGTATAATCAGTTCCCAAATCTGGCTCGACAACCGGGCATTTATTTATATTACTTGAGTAGCAGAAATACATCTTTCCCTTATCTTTATTTATACCATCAAGGTGAAATCCAAGCGTGCTACTATACCCAATAGCTTTTAATTTATTGTAAACATCCTGCTCAGTCTTTTTTACCTGTCCTGTCAAATTGCTGTCCATCTGTATAAGATTTATATCAAATCCTTCAACGCTATTATCTGTAAATATTGAAGTATAATCATCGTATGAATATCCCAGAATTTCATTTCCATTTTTATCCTGGATCATCCAGTCTGTTCCACCATAATTTGGATCTGTATTTTTTTGTTTTACAAGTTCCCTTCCATCACATAGATTTTTTTCTATCTCCTCTACTGATGGAAGAACTCCCTTTGCTGTACCTTTTTGCATATCTGTATCCGAAACAATTACGTCTGCATCTATAATTAATTGTTTACCTTTTTCACCGATTTTTTTATTGATTTTTTTACCATGTGACTCATCCTCTGCCGATTCATAATCAGAATCCGAATACTTTTCATTCGAAACATTTTTCTCTCGTTTTGTGCATCCTGTGAGTATAAGCATGATAACAGCAGCCATAATTAAAATTTTATATCTGTACTTCATATATATGCCTCGTTATTTTATATATTATCTGGCATTCCATGAACCAGATGTACTTCCATATATTCCGGTAAAACTTGTATCCATCCTTACTCCTAAATAGTATGTCCTTTTTGAAATACTCGACCATGTACCATACCTTGGATTGCCAGATGCTGATGATGCTCACTGATAACTTCCACCACACAGGCTGTACATAGCCATAGGAGTAAAGCACATACCACATCCTTTATATGCCATTTGATGGAGTGTAACCCATATAAGAAGCAATAACATACCATGAATTATTATTTGTTGTTTTACTATTTGCTGAATTAGATATTCCCGTATATGTTTTTTCTTGATTTCTTCCAACATATCCTGTCGAATATGTCGATGCGGCAAGTGCATCCGATGAACTTAATACTGTCAAAATACTTAAAATCAACAACGTTCTCTCTAAAATTTTTATTTTTCACACCCATTCCCTTTACTTTACTTTTTACACAGGCATACGTTTTTGTCTTTAAATAAAGTTAATATTTACTTGACATCAAAATCATATACCTTTAAATTTTTATTTTCAATATAGCTTGCAAAATCAATAAAAATATGTAATAATTAATAATTTTTTACTGATTTTAAGTTGTTCAAAGTAAAAAAAATCACCTTGAGAGAAAAATGTATCTGCACCTCTCAAGATGAAAACATTTCATATAAAGTTACATAAATAAAATTCTAATATGCTTTACCTTGGCAAAAACGTTTTTGCCACACCATACAGCAATAAAAAAATTAATATTCCAAAAAATATTTGAATAAATCTTATCATATCATCATGAAACACTACTGATTCATCTGCCCGATATTCTCTGAAAATTGATAAACCTATCATTTCATCTGCAATTTCGCAATTGTCATCTTCTGGATTTTCACTTCCGGAATCACAAAGCTTATCATATTTCTCATTAAATTTTTCTATTTCAGAAATACGTTCCTCTAAAAATTTCTTTTCCATATTAAAAGTAACAGTATCTGATTTTATATGTATAAAATCAGGCAGGGTATGTCCCGTAAGAACCTCATATCTATGGACATAATCCATTACATTTTTTAATCCAACAGGAATCCAGATAATACTGATAACCATTAAAATCAAACCCACTGCCAGAAGAAATCCTGATAGGCATTTAAAAATATTTAAAATAACTTTACCACCTATATACATATTTCCTGCCAGAAAATATGAAATGCCAATTGATATAATACAGATTGCCGGTTCTATTAGCCAGATGATAAATGCGTCTTTTATATTTTTTTCCAATTCATATTTTCTATATGCCATTGAAATTTTCTGCTGCCGATATTGCTCATAATTATAATCTATCTGTTGTTTCAAAAATGTTTTCGTATTTTTCATGCCATTATCCTTGCCTTACCTGTCTCTGTTTTTCTCTGAAATACGCAATAGCCCCAAACACTAAAACCTCTGCCAGCAATCCGGCAAACGGAAGCATAAAGTCAAAAGTTTCTGGTACATTTGTATATTCACCGATTGCTCTTAATGTAAGATCCGTACAATTCAATCCGGCAAACAAACCATATGGTATCCACATAACTTTTCCTGTAAATCCTAAAAACACAATACTCAGTACATATATTTTAACTATTTCAAGCACTGCAGTTACACACGATCCAACAATTTCACTTCTGAAAATATAAGACAGTAAAATGACATTTGCTGCCATATGCAGCATGTTTACTATTATCACTGCCAATATTGCAAGCAGATAACCATATGTTCTTCCTTCTCCATTATAATTAAGTGTACCATTTTTTATTGATAAAACAGTCATCATAATTATCGTTGGAAACATATATATAACAGTGACAATCCATGATGAAATAACCATTGATATTAAAGGGTCACAAATCTTCCCCGCTGCAATTTCCTGATGCTTAACCATTTTATTTTTAAAAATTCCACTCATCATGATTCCCGTAAAAATAATTATCATGAAAAGAATTCCCGAAGTTCTTACATCATACCATTCCATATTATTGGGATTTAATGAAGCAATATATTCAGATGCACTTAATGTTTTATAATTCCCATGTAAATTGCGAAGCCATGGCATTATTGCCACTATGAATGATGATATAATATAAATCACCGTAACTATTCTATTATGAAAAAAATAATATAAATTTGTCTTTATCAGTCTGCCAATCATTTTTTATTTTTCTCCCTTCAACCTAACGCCTATATTTTCCATATTTATATCCAAAATAGTCACTCTTATCTTTTTCTATGAGATCGGAAGAGCACACGTCTGAACTCCAGTCAC
>CALMUC010000203.1 GCA_937872845.1 uncultured Lachnospiraceae bacterium
AAATGCATACGCAAAACTCGTTGCTCCTATGCTTATTGCAGTAATTCCTTCCAAAATATAAGAAACAGGTGAAGTAATACCATTGAAGCAGTTTCCAATAACATAAAGTGCATCAGAAAAAGTATCAGCCCTAAAAAATACCCACGCTAAATTGCAGAAAATGAAAACAATAATAACAGAAATAAATTTCCATATTTTATGCTTTTCAATCAAATTAATTGGTTTCTTCAATATATTTTCTAATACTTGAGCAATTCCATGCATGGCACCCCATGCAACGAATGTCCAATTTGCACCATGCCATAACCCACTAACTAAAAATGTAATCAATAAGTTTGTAATATGCCGTACTTTACTACAACGATTTCCGCCCAAAGGAATATAAACATAATCCCTAAACCATGTTGAAAGTGAAATATGCCAGCGACTCCAAAACTCCTTAACTGATGACGAAAAATATGGAACTTTAAAGTTATCAATTAAGTCTATTCCCAATAATTTTGCAGACCCCTGAGCCATATCAGAATAGCCAGAAAAATCACAATATATTTGGATTGAGAAAAAAAATATTATGGTGACAAAAGTAAAACCATTGTACTTATGAACATCAGAATATACTGTATCAACAAATGTTCCAAGCCAGTCTGCAACTACTAGCTTTTTATAAAAGCCCCATGTCAGAATCTTCAATCCATCCGTAGCCTGTGCGATATCAAACGATTTGTTTTCTTTAAACTGTGGTAACAGTTTATCAGCTCTTGCTATAGGGCCAGATAATAATTGCGGAAAAAAACATACAAATGCTGCATAACACATAAAGTCTTTTTCAGCTTCTATCTTTTTATGATATATATCAATTAAATACGCTAAAACTTGAAAAGTATAGAACGATATGCCAATCGGAAGAATGATTTTTAAGCTAAGATCACCAATATTTGCTCCAATGATATTTGCAGCATGTAAAACGCTATTGATTGTGAATTCAAGGTACTTAAATAAAAAAAGAATTGATAATACAGTGATTATTGAAAACACCAAAATATTCTTTTGTGATTTTCCATTTTTTTCAATTTGAATTCCCATAATATACGTAAATATCGTAATTCCAGCTAATAGAATTATATAGACTGGTTTCGCATACATATAAAAGATAATGCCACTCAGAACCACAATGTATTTTCTATATTTATGGGGAACTAACCAATATAAAATAAAGACGATTGGGAAAAAAATCAAATATGAAACTGAATTAAAAAGCATTACTGCCACCCTTATTCAAACATGATAAAAGCCCACGACCACATTTAGATGGTAATTGGCTTTATAAATAACAAACACTATGATTAGTTGAAAAAGAAAAAAATTATGCTTACTATGACATTATGCATGTCCACCCTTATGTCAACAAAATATCACAATTCAATGTATTATACCAAGTTAATCTGATATATACAATAAATTGTCAAGTTTTCCGCTTTATCACCTAATTTAATTCCATGTAACATAATTCGTTTCAATTTATTCTCGACAGTATGTTCGAAATTTTATGAAAAATAAATCACCACTTCATAATTCAATACATTCACGAAAATTGAGAGCCTTGTCAGTTCATTCAACAAATGTATTTTATCACTTACTATAAAACAGGATAACAGATGCCATCGAAATTGCTCTACTGATATCGGGGTTAAATACTCATCTGTATTTCTGCTATTGAGTATCATTACCATAACCTTTGTTGCAGAAATCTTTTTTTAATGATCTGCTGTAAGGGATAGGATTAATGCTGTTGCTTATATTTTTTATCGTATCAGTGCTTTTTTTAATTCAAAGGCATAAGATAAAATACTGGTGCTCACAAAATCCTTGGCGCACGTAAAATCGAATTTTCACGAAAAAGAGTTCATGGAAAAGTGTTGAAATATAGAATTCTGTCAATAGATAAGATACCTATAGACCAATTTCAAAACGCATTTATAACATGCAGAACGATATATTTATCGCCAGGAAAGCATTTCATTGAATATTCAAGAAACGGATCCATTGTGGCATGGACGTGTCCATATCTGCCATGAAAAACGACGATTTAAAAAAACATTTATGTTTAAAGCAAATAGACTATATAAATGTGAGGTGACAGGAACGAACGGAAATGGGTATTGAAAGAATAAAAAAGAACTTAAAAACAGATATGGCTGATGTGGTTGAGTACTGCAAAAATGAAATATTAATTCTATTGTTTTATTTCATTCCAAGAGACATAACATAATCGCAATATTTTAATTCTTCTAACCATCCTTCATGCCATAATTCATACATATTTCCATTATACATTTCATTGATTTTTTCTTTCCACTTTTGCGGACTTGCGTACCACTTAAACATAAAACCATCTGATAATTCTCCATTGCCATGATACAACTGATATAATGATTTTCCAGTTGATCCCGGCATCATTTTGCGCGTTTTTGTAAAATATGAGAATATGCATTCATGTTTTTTTGAAGTCAGTACCCACACAACATTATTTCCGGAAATTTTCGTAAAGTATCTGTCATCCATAAGCACCTTAAATAGATCTTCATATGTTGAGTTGTTATTCATATGGAATGTTCTCTTGTGATTTTCTATATCATCGCTCGAACATACACTATCTCGGTTGATTATTATATTCATGCTTTGAGCTCCTCCACAAATTCCACTTTGTTCATTTCTAGAAGTCCCATCCTCTTGAACTAAAGAACAAGAATGACATTCATACCTCTGGTTCTAAATCACTGATTGATGCTGTCTTGATCCATAAGAAATTCAAAAAGATTTAAGATCAAAATTCCACTTTCGTTATAATGCGTAGGCCCGTCTTTCACAATGATTATCTTTTTGAAAGAATCATTGATTTTGCTCAAGGACTGCTGTTCCTGTTCTTCTTTCTCTATCGTTGGTAAAGAAAATGCTGATTGGATGTAAATTCTCTTTGATCCCTGGTTACATACAAAATCCACTTCTGATTTTTTCTGCTTTCTCTTATTATCCTCATAATAATTATATTCCACAACTCCTACATCCACATTGTATCCTCTGATCAGGAGTTCATTATAAATGATATTCTCCATAATGTAAGTTTCCTCAAACTGCCTGAAATTTAACCTTGTATTTCTCAGTCCCATATCTGTAAAGTAGTATTTTGCCGGTGTACTGATATACTTTTTCCCTTTTACATCATATCTGTTTGCTTTCTGAATTAAGAATGAATCCTCAAAATAGTCAAGATATGTCTTGATTGTCTCTTGATGAATAGAAATATTTTTTACACTTTTAAATGTATTTGCAAGCTTTTTGGGATTTGTCAAGCCGCCTATTGCTGATGCAAGACAATCCAATAATTCCTCTAATTCTCCCTGATTTCTCACATCATTTCTCTCAAGAATATCCTTCATATATGTTTCTGAAAAAATACCTTTCAAATAGGCAATCTTATCAGCGGGTTCTTCCATTCCGATCAGCTTTGGCATTCCTCCATACATTGCATAATCCTGCCAGCCTTGATGTATATCGTTCGGATACACCTGCATAAATTCAGAAAACGACAACGGATACAGATGGACCTGATCTCCACGCCCTCTAAATTCCGTGATAATATCTTTGGATAAAAATTTCGCATTGCTTCCGGTTACATAAGTGTCTACATTTTCAATATGTAAAAAGCTATTTAATACATCTTCAAATTCGTCAACCATCTGAACCTCATCCAAGAGAACATAATACATCTTTTCATCTGTAATCTGCTCATGTACATAACTGCATAATTCATCCGGATTCCGATATTTTTTGTTCATTCTATCATCTAAAGCAATAGCAATAATATGATTCTTTTCTACACCTTCCTGTAACAAATGATTTTTGAACAATTCAAATAACAGATACGATTTTCCACATCTTCTAATTCCGGTAATGACTTTAATCATCTTGTTATGTTTTCTGCGAATCAGTTTATTCAGGTATATATTTCTCTCCATATGGTCCCCAATCTATTGAATTTTTTGTCTCCATATCAACAATATATTCACTATCATTATAATTATCCATTTACCTTCCGTCAAATAGTTACTGAATATTGATATTTTAAATTACTCATAATATTATCACCTCCAAGAGTAACAATAATATAAATCACTATTTATTTCATTGACATATGTTAATTTTACTGTTGTTACTCTCAGCTGATCTCAAAATCAACGGCGGCATTTTCCTTGTTGACATAGAATATATTGCCCCGTCACCTATAGCCGCACAGACAGATCCGTTCTCGTGAGGCCTGTAACATAGATATTCGTAACTCATGTTTCCGAACATCTTCCCGAGCTTAAGATGTTTTGGACTTTAATTGCGGCCGGTTCCGTTTTGCTCAGGCGGGAACGGAGAGCCCACTTTCCATAAGCGCTGCCAACTTCTTCCCGAGGAAGATTCCAGCAAGGCAGAGGCTTACGCTGAGCACCACATAGATGCTGCCGTTGAGGTAGTCGTTGTTTTCAAACAGTCCGTAGGCTTCCAGTGAAAATGTGGAAAAGGTGTACTGGTATACTAAATTTGTAACACCCCGTTCGGATAATATGATAAAATAAATTCATTATCCAAGGAGGACTGAGATATGTCAGTACGTTACAATGATGACTTCAAAAGAGAAGTTGTAAGCCTATATGGCTGGCAATAAATCAACAGTAGAATTAGCTGCTGAATATAATGTTGCAAAAAGTACCATTTTAGAATGGGCAAAAAAATATGGTGAAGAATGCCAATACAAAAATACCACACAAAAAACAAATGAAAGTGATTCAGCAAGTGAAATTAGAAGATTAAACCAGATGCTTAAAGAAAAAGATAAAGAGATTGAATTCTTAAAAAAAGCAGCGGCATTCTTCGCAAAGGAAATCGATTAGTGGTATATCGTTTCATTGACAACAATGAAGATTATTTTGGTTTAAGGTGGCTTTGCCGTAGATTTGGCATTAGTCCCAATGGTTATTATAATTATCTTAAAGATACTAAAGGTGAATATCATGAGCAGCGTGATGTCATCTATGAAAGGATAAAGTATATTTATTATAATAACAATCGTACGGTAGGACACAGATCTATGCGCGTATTTTTAACTCGCTATGGAATTCATTTAAGTAAAACTACAGTACATAAATATATGAATAAAACACTTAATTTAGCTGCTATTATTATGCGTAAAAAGCCAGGTTATACTGCTGGCAAAAAACATAAGATATTTAATAATCTATTAAACCAAAACTTCACAGTTGATCATAAGAACAAGGTATGGTGCACCGATTTTACATATATGCTGTTGTGATAAACTAAAGTTGTAACAGTAATGGCTGATAAAATATAATAGCAATGGAGGATTTATCAT
>CALMUC010000204.1 GCA_937872845.1 uncultured Lachnospiraceae bacterium
CTCTTTCCCTACACGACGCTCTTCCGATCTGTAGGAACAGCATCAGCAGGTGAAGCTGTATCTTATGATGCAGATAATGGTGCTGCAATTGAAACTGAGCACAGTGCAGTGATTTTACTTAATAATGCAGGAAATGATTCTGCATCAGGAATTATTGTTGCATCAGATGAAGCAGATGAAAAGACATATGTAACATACAGCAAGAATGATGTTGCAGAACTTTCATTAAAGGTTTATGAGAAGGACGGAAAGAATTATCTTTCATACACAATCGGAAAGGATACATTTGAATCTGAAATTCTTACGAATGATGTAACTATATATGTTAAGTCAGCAACAAGAGTTGATGCCAAGGATACAAATGGTGTTAATGTCTCACTTGAAAACACAACAACGCTTCCAGTATATTTCAAGGTTGCAGGAGATGATTCAGCAAGCCCAAGATTTAATCTTGAGAAGAAGGCTGGTACTGTAAAGGTATACTAAGATCGGAGTGGTTTAAATGATCAAAAACAACAACAAAGGTTTCAGTTTGGTTGAGCTGATCATTGCTATGGCTATCATGACTTTACTCATTACACCTATCCTGGTAAACCTGGCTGAAAGTTTAAATGTCAGTGCCAAGGCTAAAGAAAAGCAATATGCTGTAGATAATGCCGGCAAAGTTGTAAATTTCTTTCAGAAAACAGATGTAAATAATTTGGTAAAAGGTTCAAAGGATTATGATGTTGATATTTCTGATGTAACCTATCATGACGGCAGTGCTGATAGCGGTCATTCGGCAAAATTAAGCTGTAAATTATATACAACAGATAGTTCAAAAACGGCAACTGATTTAGGCTTGACAGTGAACTATACAGCAGATGATTATATTCTTAACAGTTCTAAACTGGGAAGAAAGCAGAATACATATGTTCGTACAGCTGTAATGGATGATTTGAACAATGTTATTCTTTCTCAAAAAGGATCTAAGTATTATGAGATAAATTATGATTTGACAAAAGATACTGTTCCAAGCGGTTTTACACTCAGAAATGATGGCAGTGCTGTAAAAGTAGTGCAGGTTACTGAAAATGGAGCAACTTTCAATCATGTAACTGACATTATTGTTAAAGAGCGTACAAAATTAGGCAGCGGAAAATTTGTCGGAGCAGATTATGAAAACCCTAATGATGTAAATATCGGAAATGTTCAGGATCTCGACAGCAATAAAGTTGCAATAATTCAGGGATATGAAACATCTCTTGATCAGCAGTTTGAATCTGATATGATCAGCAAGATGATGAGCGGTCTGTCAAAGAAATACTCAGATGGCGATGTGAGTGAGGCTGATTATAATCGTCTTACAAATCAGCTTGGTGATTATTTCAACAATTTGCGTGATAACAGGGCATCCATGACACGTATGATTAAAATTTCTTCAACTGGTGTATTGAAGTCGGGTACAACTGATAAAATTGATCATTATCATGTTTCTGCTGATGTTTATTATCAGGCAAAGTTTAATTGGCTTGGAGTTCAGTATGGTGGAACAGGAAAAGATTCTGATAATGATTTATACAGATATAATATCTTTTCTCAGGATTTCTATACATCTACTGCACCTGATATTTATCTTTACTATGAACCGTTTGTAGAGGATACAGCACAGGAAAAAGCCTGGTATGCATATAATGATTATATTGCAGTATATGGGGATCAATTTACATCAACAGGATCAAATCCAAGCAATGTTTATCTTTTAAAGGCTAAAGATAGCTGGCAGAGTACAGCTAAGAAAAAGGCTGACGGTACAATGTATACAACCGCAACGCAAAATCCTGACAAGATAACATCAGATGTATTTTATACATATAAGGACGGTAGTTATGTTCCTGTTAATATTCATATAAATCAGATTCAGAGCACAGATACACTGACTGCAAAGAATGAGCTGCCGCTTCATATATATACAAATTTTGATGTCAGATATGGGAAAAATGCATCAACAGGTAAATATTCTGCAGAAGCTAAGTTCAGCAAAAACAGTTCAAATAATTTTGTTGAAGATGCATCCGGAAAATATATTATAGATAACAGTATAGGTTCAGCAATGAGTACAAATGTTGGCACATCTGCAACAAAACAGTTTATATGTGATAGCTACTCACAGGATTTATCCGGAGATAATTCTGCTCCGATGTTAAGACTCGGAACAGATCAGAAAAATGTTGCCTATGATTCATCTTATGTTCTGCCATATATGGAATATGAGAGTAAGCAGGCAAGGCTTTATTCTGTTACAGTTGATGTTACGCAGGCAAATGTAAATAGTACAGGTGATGTAACTTCATTAACAAATAACAAGACTTCATTTACAGGAGCAAAGGGGGCGAACTAGTTTTGAAGAAGTTTATAAAAGACATTCGAAAGAAACTTCATAATGCGGGTTCGGGTATTGTTCTTGTAATTGTAGCCCTTGGATTTGTAGGTATTTTAACCGGGGCTTTGCTTACAGCAGTTGCATATGCTTATCGTCTCAAAATATACGATTATAATGCAAAGGATAATTATTATTATCTTGAGCAGGCAATGGATGAAATATATGCACAGGTCGGCAGCAAAACAGTTGAGAACTTACAGTCCGCATATGAAGATACACTTGAAAATGCGGTTAAGTTTAATTCAGATACTTTGTCATATGAAAATATTGGAAATGATGAAGCCAATAAGATGTTCAAGAATAAATTCATGGACTTGGTCAAGTCTGACCCGAATTTCACATTCGATACTACTGATCCGGAAAAAGGCTTGCCTTATTTGCTTACAAGCTGTATTTCCAATTCTTCAGTAAAACTTGATGTAAGTAAACTTGATGTAAAAAGAAATACGGACGCTGATGGATCACTTGTCAGTATTTCAATAAGGCATGTAACACTTATCAGATCTGTTGATTATAATCGTGCTGTGTCTAAAAATAAGTACACACAGACAATATCTGCTGATATTGTGATTGACAGACCTGATTTTGATGTAAATTTCGATACTGTAAACAGCAAGATCACAACACTTTTTGATTATGCGATGATTGCAGATTCCGGTGTTGAAATAAATGAGCCAAATCCTCAGAATATTTTGACAATAAATGGAAATATTTATGCCGCAAGTGATTTTTATAACAAGAAATATAATAACTATGACGGAAAGAACAGTTCAGATTATGCCAAAGGTGTTTCTATTGATGGAACATCAAGTGGCGACCTTATTCCCATGAATGCTGTTTCTGATTATAAATATTCGGAAAGTGCAAAAAGTACAGCTGAATTGACACTTTTTAATAAGAATGCTTATCAGAAGGCTTTGAATAAGGTGAACTCCGGTGCTTCGTCAACAGGAGTTTCTTCAAATTCATATTTATATGATGGAAAAAATGACAGAAGTAAATATTCCGGACTTTATATCGATAATTCAAATGTAAATATTCTTGCAAGCAGAATTATTGTTCCGGGAAGTATAGCAGTAATGAATAAGGATGCCAATCTTACATTATTTGGTCGAACTGGAACAAATGTTTCATCAGCTGATGTATGGGCAGATGAACTTGTTTTCGCAGGAGACTCTTCTTCCAAAAAAGAAGGCACAATTGTAAATTATTCATCTCCAAAGGCTCTTATTAATGCAAATATGCATATAAAAGATGATACTTCTTTTGAAACTGATGGAAGTTCATTTAAACTTTTTGGCAATTATTATGGATACAGTAACAGTACTACATCTGATGACAGACAGTTCATACCTACTACTGCAAAAAACAGTAAAGGTACATATATTTATCAGGATGGCGATGGTAAAAACAGAGGACATTTTAATTCTTCTGCAATTGTTGTGAACGGTCAGTACAGCTCGATTGATTTGTCAAATGCAGGTAGTGTATATATAGCAGGACGTGCTTATATTGAACTTTCAAAGCATAAAGATTCTGTTACAGCTGCTGACGGCACACAGACAACTACATATTCTTATGATGCTTCAACTGGTGATTATAAGACAGGTGAGTCTGTATCTACAAAGAGCAATCAGATAGCATATGTTCAGAGTGGTGTTTCAGTACCATTTCAGGATACAAAGACAACAGGAAATGAGTATTTTGCTACACTTCCTACAAATGTTTCAAATTCGAAGTTTTTCCGTAAATATTTTGGAAACGGTGCGTCAGGCGTTTATCCTGGTGGAACAGCGGGTGAATATAAGCCTACATCTACAACAGTTCCAGTTGCGCCGGTTTTAAAGTATACAAATGGAAAGAAAGACAATTATTATCTTGATTTTAAATATGCTTATGATAATAAGCTGTATGATACGAAAGGTATGCCTGACGTAAAGAGCGGCGATGATCTGTCTGCAGCATTTATTAAAGATTATTTCGATATACTGAAATATGTTGGTGATTACAGTGATATGAATGCAACTAAGCAGGCACAGTTCAGAGTAAATCACACAGATGTTGATTCTACTATACTTGATGTCAAGCTTCTTAAAGATTTAAAGGATATTACTAATTATTCCGATTTTGTTGCAGGACAGATAACTGTTGCAGATTTAAATGATAATGCATCATCAACAGGTTCCGGTTCAGCATCTGGTTCTACATCAGGCAGCAGCACATCAACTTCATCTAAAGTATATGGATCAGGTGTAATAACTACTTCTGATTCATTTAAGAAGAGTACAGCTGCATCAGAGAAAAGTCAGGTCTTTGATTCAAATGCAAATATATCTTTTTCGGTTACAACTTCGAAAGATACAATTTCAGACAGTTTTGGATCAACTTCTGATAATGGAAAGACAGTAACTAAGAAAAGTGAAGACACATCAAGCGCATCTAAGGCTATTGATTTATCTACATCATATCAGAATGAATATAATTATCTGAAGTGGTCACTGGAGGAGCTTCCGGCTGGTTCTGATGAAGCTAAATTTGTGGACAAACTTACAAGTACAGCGGCAGATGGTCTCGGAAATAAATATGGAGAGGCTTCTATTACTCCGATCAATTATTATCTGAATTTTGATCAGATTAATACTGGTGTTGACGCAACAAATATTTATCCTGGAAAGCGTACTGACAGTAATGCTTCTGATACCAATATTCTTGATATAGGTAATTCATATAAAATCTGGGTATCAGGTGGAGATGTTCATATAAAAGCAGAAAAAGAAGATAACCACGTTGTAACAGGCATGATTTATGCCAAAGGCGATGTTTATTTTGACAATGATGCAAGTGATGCTGATGGAAGGGTTGATCAGTTTAACGGAATCATTGTTACAGGTGGAAAAATTTATATTAATGGTAATCAGACAAGTATAAATTCATCTCTTCTTTGCAAGAATATGATTAATTCATGTATGTCAGCTGCCAGGGAAACTGCGGTTGATGCAAGTGGAAATGCCAAGTTTACCAATAATGCATTAAATGCACAAAAAGTACTTAGTCTTTTCAAGGTTTATAAGCCACTGGTTGATAAAATGCAGCCTACAAAAGTTGAAGATGATGATGTGAAGGAAATCACGAATATTGATTATTCAGATGTAATTCGCTATGAGAATTGGATGAAGAAAGTTGATTAATTCATTGCGAGGCAAATTTATGGAGAGAAGGTTTAAACAACCAAATCATGGCTACACTCTGGTTGAAATGATTATTGTCATTGCAATCATTGCAGTTGTGTCGGCTGTTTCCACGGTATCAATTACAATTATCAATTCCGCAAGATGTAAAGATGCAGCATTGACATTTGATTCGGAAGTAGGGGAACTTCAGCTGAAATGTAAAGATATGGGAGGCAAAAGTACTCCTTTAACAGATGTAAACGGAACAATATATAATTATAAGATATCATATAAAGATTCAACAGGAGCTTCTAAATCTGCTGACGGATATTGCTACAGGATTTGTGTTGAAAATGGTGTTTATGTCATTAAGCATGGCTATTATACAGTAGATAGCAGTACAGGTAATTTGACTACAGTATTTCCGAATGCAGATGATGAAACAAAACTTTCTTCCAGAGTTGTTGTTAAATACAAATTTGTTCCATCGATTGCTAAAGATACAGCTCCGGAAGGTGATTTTGTAACTGTAAATGGTACAGGTGTTGATGTCTGCTTTAATTATGCAGGTCAATGCATATCCGGTTATGGTGTTTATGGTTTCTATAAGAAGAATGGTAATATGGTAGCAAAAGATTATGTTCGATTTAATGGAAGCCATCAATCCAGGTAAGGGGGCAGGTCGCTTTGAAAGTAATTAAAAATAATAGAGGAACAACTCTGGTAGAATTGATTGTCTGCCTTGCGATTCTGTCTTTGATCATGGTTGGTGTTATAGGAACTATGACATCTAATACGACAGTATATCGAAAGTCAAAGCAGGACATTGGTGTACAGAACACAGCTTTAAATTCATTTAATCAGATATCTGATTCTCTTGAGCAGGCTGTGTATGTATATGCGGAAGGATATACAGTCACAGATGCTTCCGGGAAAGATGTTACAGGACTTCAGTTTAAAGCTTCAAAAGTTGGCAAGGATTACAGTCTTGGCGGTAATACTTTGAAATTTATGAAACTTGTAAGTAAAAATGTTTATGATAAAAACACAAATGATGATAAGACTGATGACATCAGACCAGAAACAGGAGTTGCATATACAGGTTCAGATACACCTTGGAAAAGTGATACAAGTTTCACGTCATTTGATGATCTGAATAAAAATGGAACCATTAATTTTTATATAACAAAACTTGTAGTAAAATATGCGGTTCCGTATAATTCTGTATTTCTTGGAAGTGGAACTGCACCTTCTGATAAAGTTGATTATGTTACTCAAACATATACTTTTGATAAGAATCAGATAAAGCTTACATCAAGTTATGATGCAATGAAAAATGAAAATACAAAGTCCGGTACACTGTCTGCAGACATATATGAGAGCCCGGATCTGCTTGCATCAGAAATGAATTATATGAATGTACCGAATGGCAGTTCAACAGTAAGTCTGCCAGGTGCAGTTACTACATTTGATCCTGATCGTAATTCATTAACACTTAAACTTTATTTTGCAGATAGAAATAAGAGCTTTACATCAGATGGAGTAATTGATGTAAAGAATTCATATGTACTAAAGAAAGAAAACTAGAAAGGGGGAGAACATAAATGAAATTAAGAAATAGAAAGTTACTTTTTGCAGCAATTGCAGTATTTTTGGTTTCAATTACTTCATTTGTTCTGCTCTCTTTCACAAGAGCAGATGATGGAACTACATCTGGCGGCACAACTACAGTTGATGCAGCATCACAGCAGAATAACATAGATAATATTATTCTCAATTCCAATGGTAAACTTGGAGGCCAGTCAGATAAGGTATATCATATCGTTGAAATCGGATCCTCTGAAACACCATCTCCACTTTCACAGATTGTTAAGGATTCTAAAGACAGTTCAGGAAAGATAGTACCAAGTGTTTTTCGTAACTTTGTTTTGGGAAGTCCTTATAAAACTATCAATGACACATTTGGAAGTGCGCTTGCAGCAGGAACAAGTACTGATACATTGATTGATTATAAGCACTTTTCAACGAAGAGTTCAGCAAGTGATATTACAGCGGCTGTTATAAGTGCTGATCTTGTATATATTTATAATGATCCGGATAATATGTTCTCAAAGAGTAATGATATTCCAGATGATAACTCTGGACTTCCGGCAGCACTTACTGGATTCGTTTCAGCTCAGTCGAAACCGTTGATTATTGACAGTTTTGATGCTACTTATAAGTATGCTCATACAGGAGAGTCAAACTATTCTGCTTTCGTTTCATCTGTTTTGCATTCACTTGAAGTGAATTCAAGAGTTTATTCATGGAAAAACGGAACATCTATTGAAGATTTCATGGGAACAAATGCCGTATATCTTCCTATTCATGGAGATATACAGAAGCAGAGTGGTGTATGGTCAAATCTTGGAACTGCAGTGAAAGATGATGGTACACCGTATTATGTTGGAAAAGTTCTCACGATTTACAGTGGTGATGCAGCTAGTAATGTCATTACTACAAATCTTCAGACAGGTGTTGCTACAACAGCTAATAAGCTTACAGCAGATGGATATAAAGCCCTTTTTAATGCAGCTGCATCAGCTACTGATGCAGATCAGGCTTTGCAAAGTTTTAATAATACATATAAGTTAACTGACAGTACAGGTCTTTATAGCCTTGGGTATCAGAAGCGTGAAGCAAAACCTGATTATATACAGTATGATTCAATTAATCTTTCTGATCCAGCTTCAGCACTTACTTTGGATAATGCCGAACTTGGCAAGTATGATTTTATTGTGATGGAGAAATCTGCTGCAGATTCAATACTTACAAAGGATCAGCAGGCTGTACTTACTAATCTTGCTAAGACAGGGAAAACTATGATTTATGATGCAGATTTGAACAATGGTTCTTCTGCTTCAGATTTAAAAGGTACAGATACTTCTGTAAATTATAAGAATATTCTTTCAACTGTTTCATCTAATGATGTTGCAAAATATGATAATGTTCTTATATCAAGTAAGTTGGTTATGACAGGTTACCAGAATGCAACTTCAGCAGATGAAGTTCAGGATTTTGCATATCTGCTTATTAATTCAACGTTTCGTGGTATATCGGGAAAGGGTAATAATTCAGATTCTGCAAATGTTTATACAGTTCTGGAAGTTGAACCTTGTTATCCGATAGATGAAACGCTTGCCAATACACTTTATTCAATGAAAAGTACTCAAGATAAAAATACAGATTCAGTATATAAGAATGGAAGCTACAAAGGATTTGCTGAAAATTCAAACAGAGGATCGCTTAATACTGATAATGCATTCTATTATTTGAGAACGTGGATGCCTGATGGAGATATGACATCTGATCAGATTCAGATCAACGGTAAGTCACTTGCCGATAGTGAAGCAACTAATGTTTTATCACAGGATGTAAGTTCACAGGCAAGTAAAGATTCCGGAAGAGTTACTGATTATTATAAGTGGGCTCTTTCTGTTGCAAAAATCCGTCATGCTACCGGACTTCAGAGTGTCAAAGTGGTTCATATGTCATCAACTGAGTTCAATAACAGTAAGGATGCATTGCTTGATACATATGATGCAATTTATTTTGGCGGAGATTATTCTTCATATAAGGATATAAAATATTGGAATGATAATCATTATTTAATGTATTCACATAATGGTGAAACATATAGTATTGCCAATAATACTGTTAGTGTTCTTGCAGGAAATGATATTACTTTATCAAAATTCAAGGAACTTGAAACTTATATCAATAATGGAATGCCTGTTATATTTGATTCTAAAATTTCAGGATATAAGGCAAGCTCAAATTTAGTTGATCCACAATCAAGAATGTATACACTCCTTGGTTTTGCATATGATAAGATAGATACAGAAAGTACGACATATGCGAATAAAGATGAATCAACACATGTTATATGGAACTTTGATGAAACAGATACTTCAGTTGTCGATGCAACTTCAGATAATCTTACTGCAACACTTAAGCTTGGGGCAGGAATTAAAACAAATGCAGTTACTTCAACTGATATTGTTCAGGCAACTGTATTTACTTCATCAAAAGATGATGGCGCGACAATCAGAACAAATCATTCGAAAACAAGTACAATGTATTCAAATGACCGTTTGTACAGTGTATTGAAGAATTATCAGAGACCGAAGCTGCTTTCACATACACAGCCGACTGAGTACACAAATTACAATCGTCAAAAAGCTCTTGATTCGGTTCAGATTACAGATCATCACTTGAAGTGGACTTATCATGTTTCTGATTCAAAATCAGGCAATGACTTCTCTGCAGATGTATATATTGATGGACTGACCGGTGACTCACCAAACAGCAGGTTTGAAGCAAAAGAACTTGCAGCAAGTACATCAGGAAAAGAGAGTGAGATGAGTTATACTCTTCCTGATTCTTTCTTTGGTCCTGTATACTGGAAAGTTATTATTACAAGTAATGTCACACATTGTTCCACATCATTTTCAGGCATTTCGAAAGTAAAGCGTACTACACAGGAGAAGATTCACATTAACCTTCTTCAGATAGAACCTGATTCTGAGGGTGATAACAGTTTGAATTCATTATATCTTTGTACTGAATGCCAGAATTCACGTGGAATCTTTGAAAATCAGAGATATAGCAACGTAGGTATGTTTGAGCAGAATCAGCAAGGTCTTAGATCAAGCTTTAATGATCAGAGCAGCGCAGTAGATTATGTTAGTGTTCTGAACATGTCTAGCGGTTCTGGTTCAACAGTTGTAAAAAACATTCAAAAAGTTGATTCAAAATACACTTATTCTGGAAATCAGCTTGGTATACACGAACATAAGTTTGGTATAGTTGAAACAGAACTTGACAGCAAGGGTCAGTATACTGGATATGATGATTTAACAACAAACTGGTTCAACTTATTAAGTGATGATTACGATGTTGATCTTACTATATTTACCACTACTCAATATGAAAATTTAGTTAAAGCAGTTAATGCATTATATAATGGCAAGTCATCAGATCAGATAAAGGCAGCAAGACAAAAATATAGTACAGATTCATCACTATACCAAAAGTATTATCTTGCGATGAAGGCACTCATAAATGGAGATATAAAATCATTCAATGCGATTTCTCCTGAGAAGCGTACAGATTATCAGAATAGAATTCTTTCATATTATGATAGTTTGAAGGTATATATGAATGATGAAATGGGGGTAAGTGCTGATACACTCAATACATATCAGGAGGCATCACCTAATATTGATAATTATTTAAAGACTTTAAGAGGTGTTACAAGTTCTGATAAAACAAGTGTAAGTGATTTCAATAAAGAAATTGATTTCATGACTGATTCAAGTATAGAAAGAGATCAGCGTGATTATTACGATTTCTATTCACTTTATAATGATCAGAACTTTAAATATGCAAGACCTTATTCTGATTTGTATGTTGTATGGAGAAATGCAAAGATTTATGAGAAATTTTTCCATGACAAATATATGACAAATCTTGAATATGCTTCTGTAAATTACAATACAGATGAAGCAACTACTGTTGCAGCTGATTCAACTTCAAATCACCAGAAGCTTGGTGCTTTTAACTTAAAAAACACCTGGGATACAATTGCAGTTGGTGCTGCTGAAGATTATGGAAATGCTGATTTATCTGTAGAAGGATGCAATCGCATTCTTGACTTTATAGAAGATGGCGGAAATATACTCCTTTTCCATGATACATTAACAAATGCTGGAAATGAAGTAAATATGACCAGTCTTTTATCAACTGCTTTTGGTCAGAATGCAAGAAAAGTTCAGGCCGTACCAGAAAAAGAACTGAATAAAGATAAGAGTATAGTTGTAGGTAATGGCTCAGATCAATGGAATTTTACCACATACGGAACCTTAACGCTTAAACCGACAGATTACAATAAATGCGTTTATATACAAAGGAATGCAACATATACGTATCAAGATTCATATCTTTCGCTTACTGTTAATGGATCAAAATATAAAGGTTCGGATTGGTCAAATTGTTATTCATTGGATAAGGGATATAATTATAATGTTAAAATCAATAAGGATACAAATGGCGTAGAATTAACAAAATTAAGTCCGATTCTTAGTGGTAAAAATCAAAAAATCACATTTAGTGTCGTTGATAAGGCGGGAAATTCGTCATCAGGTAATAATGTGTCATATGGTATTTATGATGCAGGTTGGAAGTACAATGGTGGGTTCAAAGCAAATCTGTCAGGAAGTTTTAGTTCGGAATCGGCTGAGACCGAGTTCACTAATTATACAGTATCGAATGAACAATATAAATTAGTGGATTCAGATCCTGAATATAAGTCAACAACTACATCAGATTATATAGATGATCAGACTTTACAGATTCGCATGACTGATGGAACAAATAATCCTATTGCAGGATTCAAATTCAATCTTAAGATTGATGGTTCAAATATTGTATCGCTTACAACAGATAGCAATGGAATTGCAAAGTATGTTGCAAGTAACTATATAAAGAATTCTGTTGCTTCATCTTCTGAAGATGCTGCTGTAGATAAGAATACATATTTTGTATCTAAATTGAAGAGTACAACTGCATATAAATCGTCTAATTGTACTGAGTATGGCGCATTTAGAAATACTGATATAAGTCAACAGTATGAAAAGTATCAGCATAAGTATGTGGATATAATTGAAAATTTAGCTGAAGATAATCAGGTATTTTATAGTCAGCATTCAGCAATTACAGAAGGAATACAGCAACATAAGGGCGGAACTGATCGGGCAAAGCAGAATAATGTTGGTATAGTTACAAAATATCCATTTACACTTGGAAGTAAGTTGAATGTTGCATTGACAACAAGTCAAAGTTTCTCTACAGATACAGAGAGTGATGACTTAACTGTTTATTACTCACTTGCAGGTGGTTCGGTTGGATCACAGTCATCTATGTATGCGGCAGATCCGTTGAATGGTACTGACAATTATTTCCTGTATCAGTACAATAATGTTACATATACAGGTGCTGGACATTCGCTTGTAACTGGTCTTGATCGTAATAATGATGATGAGCGTAAACTCTTTATCAATGTACTTGTAAACTCAGTTCGTAAGTCTTACCATGATACGACTTTGCAGCTGTATGATCATAAAGATCAAAATACTGATGGAGAAAAGCATCATACATTCATCAAAGATCTTGGTGATAATGACAATTCAGGTGATAATTATTACGTTAAGCTCACAGCAAAAGATAGTAATATTGCAGATGGAATAGATCCATTCAAGTTCTCATATGTGGCTTCAGCCGATTCATCAAGTGGAGTTAAGCTCACACATGTAAGAGTTTATGTGGATAAAGACCATGCTGATGGTTCAAATACACTTAGTGTTCTTGATGCATCAAAGGGTGATGTATTGCTCTTGGAATCAGACAGTGGTAATTGGACAACATCAGATATATGGAATCAGATTGATCAGTCTTCATCCGGTTCTGTAAGTGGAAAGGCATTTGCAGTATCAAATGGTATGAAACTTAAAGATGAGTATTTTAATGCTCAGGGTTATTGTTATATTGTTGTAGATGTATATGATACACAGGATCATTTGTGGTTAGATAGTGAAGGGAAAACTGGAATCCCTATTCAAAGACGAATCAGAATAGAGAAAGCCGATACACTTTATGATCTGAACTAAATATGATCTGAATTTAATGGATTATATCCATATAGGGAGTCAGCCTTGGTGCTGGCTCTCTTTTTTATTATCAAAAGATATAGGACAAGTTTAATATGTAAAAATGTTAAGATGAGGGTGTGGGGTGGCATTAATGTTGTGATTAAAGATATGGAGTTATTAATTGAGTATTTTTCATGACAGGTTTTAGTAAGACATAAAAAAGCTCATGAGTTTATTATTTAAACTCATGAGCTTTTAGATTATATTAATATTTAATAAAAATTATACTCTGGCCTGATATTCACCTGTTCTTGTATCAATACGAATCTTATCTCCGATATTGACAAAAAGTGGAACCGGAAGAGTGGCACCTGTTTCAACAGTACATGGTTTCGTTGCATTTGTTGCAGTATTTCCTTTAATGCCAGGTTCACATTCTGTTACTTCAAGTTCAACATTGATAGGTGGCTCAACACTGAATACTTCGCCATTATATGAGTTAAGACGGCAGATTTCATTTTCCTTTACAAACTTCATCTGATCTGCAATAAGTTTTTCACTTACAGGCATCATATCAAATGATTCCGGATCCATGAAATAGAAGAGTTCGCCATCTTTATATGAAAATGTCATATCTTTCTTTTCAATATGTGCCTGCTCAAATTTCTCAGTAGGACGGAATGTACGTTCAACAACACCGCCATTTATTATGTCCTTAAGTTTTGTACGAACAAATGCTGCACCCTTACCAGGCTTTACATGCATGAATTCGAGTATCTGATAGACTTTACCTTCGATTTCGACTGTGACACCGTTTCTGAAATCACTTGCTGATAACATAAAAAATCCTCCTAAAATAATATAAATCTTAATTATAAATTAAAGTGATCATATATAATATGAAATGCATTAATTATTACCATAATAAAAATCCAATCTGATAATAATTAAACCTGTGCATAACCTTACTTATTCTAATATAATAAAGAAAGGAATGCAATAGAAAATTAATAATAATGAAGTGCTTTTCAAGACTTGATTTTTGTTATATATTGTTAGATGTGTGTAAATTTTTAAAAGATATAATTTACAAAATAAATAAGGAGGGTTACCCGTGGACGGGCGACATGAGACATGGCAGAGAAAAATACTTCAGATAAAATAATAAAAGATGTTGAAGAAATAGAGTCGGAGGAAGAAAAAATCAAACAGGAATGTAAAAAAGAAGATAAATCTGATGAAGAAGTAAATGATAAAGAAGTAAATGATAAAGAAGTAAATGATAAAGAAAATAAAAACAAAGAAAAACAGAGCAGAAAAATCAAGCCGTCAAAGTCAAAATTAAATTTAAAGTTTTTGATCTTAGGTATTATCCTGATTATTGCCGGAGCTGTGTATTTTATAATAATAGGTTCTCTGGTAAGGGATGATAAGGTTATTACTGCAACTGTAAAGGATGTCGGTTCAAATAGTACATCTGATTATAATATTGATGATACACAAATTCGTACAGTCAAGAATGCAACAGATATGGATGCAATATCGTCAAAGGGTGATGCAGATAAAAAGGATAAGGATTTAAAAAAGAATAATATTACATTCGGTTTTAATGCAAACGAACATGACTGGGTTGTCACTGATGAAGCAAGTGATTTCCTCTTTATCAAACCAGATTATAAGGTTGGTGATAAAATCAAGGTTTATTATAATCCTGAATATCCCGCTGCTGCATTTATTTTAAAGGAACAGAGGAAAGATCAGAGTTATGGAGCCTTGTTCGTTATACTTGGAATAATATGCTGCGTTTTAGCATTTGTTTCAAAACCTGAAATTATTAACGAAGATAATGATAAAGATGCAGATGATAAGGTAGATAAAGATATAGATAAAGATGCAGATGTAAATAGTAAAGAAAAATAAATTAAAAATAAATAAAAAATAAAGAAGAACCTCACATATTAATTATCAATATGTGGGGTTCTTTTTGATTTTTATTACTTATATACTTAATATTTATGGCATTTATTTGTTTGTATTCTCATCGTTCAAATTAATATTATGCTTATTTTTTTTCTTTTTGATAACAGATATTATGGTTAAAACGAAAATTGTGATGAGTGTTATAAATCCTCCGGATAAATAGCCTTTTGGATGGTATGTGAGCGTGATTTTGTGTGTACCCGGGTTTTCAATATGTATTCCTATTCCTCCAAGATATGATTTTACAGGAGTTTCTTTTCCATCAACATATGCTTTGAATCCGCTGTAATCTGGAAGTGAGATGAATAGATTTCCGGATTTGGATGTTGTTATGGATGAGGTGATATTTGTGTTATTCATTTTCCAGGTTGTGCATGTTTCACTGCTTAATGTGTTATATAGCTTTGTGAAGTTTGTTTTGTTGAATACTCCTATTTGTGCATCGAGATGTTTACCTTTCAGACTAAGAAATGATGGAGACAGGTCTATTGTAAAATCTGCATCATTTTTTCCGTCACATGTTCCGAGATATGTACTTATGTTCAAATATGACAGATAGATATCACCCTTCATACTTTTATCAATATGAAATGTAAATGTGATATTTTCATCGGAATCAGGATTGACTGCGGCATGAGTATAGTATGAACCGGATTTCGTGTTTTCTTTATCTGATGAATATTTCAGTTTATGAACATCATAAATATTTCCGGCTTTGAAAATATTTGAGAATTCATTGTCTCTTTCGAAAGAAGATTTATATGATTGATAATATTTCTCCTCCCATTTTGAGGTGTTGAATTTATCAGGAATCATAATACCCATAGGTATATAATAATTATTTTTATATAATTCCAGATTTTCAGACTGATCAACTTTGTCTTTAAAATATGTACCGGAGGATTCACTGTAAAGGTTTGAGATATGATATTTTACTCTGAGCATCATATTAGACAGAGGTGAGCCGTTCAGGTACTGAACAAGGTTGGTCGAATGTATTATTCCCCATGTATCATAAATGGCATAGTTTTCAATGGTTGCATTTGAAGAAAATCCACTTATATTATTCATATTTGTGAAATTTGCAAGATTTGAATAGGAATTTGATGAATCAATCAGCTCGGAAACTGTGAAATCATTCTTCATGTCTTTATGAGATTGACTGAAATAATTTATATTTGTTGTATAATTTGAAAAATTATTTGAGGATGCACCGATACTTGAAAGTATGTCCATGGAACTGCCAAGTATAAGCTCAATTATTGAGAGCATGAGTATATATCTTATAAGCTCTTTTTTCTGTATAATGCGGAACAGAATCACTGCAATATATACAGATATGATTATTATGCTCATTTTGTATGAAAACGCTGTGATACTGCTGTCTGAACTATATCTGATAAGCCCCCAAATATATGCAGCAAGAATCATGGCTGAAGATATGAGCATGCCGGTGGCTGTGGTTTTATATTTGAGTTTATCTGTGTAAAGAATTACTTCATACAGAGACAGCAGAAGCATGAATATGAAGAAACATGAAAAGCGGTTTGGTACACGCGACTGATAATGTAAACCGTGCATTATAAAATTAAGTAGTTCATTATCAAATGCAAGGAAAAGGAAAATCAGGAAAATGCCACGGCGCAGTTTGTCTATGAGTTTTATATCTTTAAGCATAAAGTAGACAGGAATAAATATAAGTACAGCGATGCCGCAGTATATATTTGCTTTATATGAATCATCAGTAACTATTGTTGAGAGCTTGAACGGTCTATATTCAAGCAGACATTTTAACGGACTGGTAAACCATGATGAAATTGATGGATATACAGAATCGGCTGACTTATATGCTGAGGCTGTTGTTTTGATATAATATGGAACCAGAAATACTGCCGCAAGACCTGCGGACGCAATTGAACAGACTGCTGTTCTGATTCCTTTCATGAAAAAATCTCTGACTGATGTGAAGCGGATTTCAAGCAGGAAATATAAAATGATCATGATACACATCATGTAGGCATAATATGCATCAAACTGCATAAATATGAAAAGTGCAGTAATATAAAGGCATGATTTCTTTTTATAAATGAGATTCTCAAGCCCAAGAAGGATAAGAGGCATATATGCCATGAAATTAAAATCCCCATACATAAAATAACTTATGCAGTAAGATGATAATCCATACATAACGCCAAGAGGAATAAGCCGTGTATCCTGTTCACTCAGTGTTTTTCCATATTTTCTATGCGTAAGGAATAGAATAAAGAATAAACCTGCAAAAGCATATTTAAGAAAGAGTGTAAATGTAAAATCAAATTCATACATTGACTGAGGAAGCAGCTTGTATTTTATATAGAGCCATGGAGTCATGAGTAAGGTTGCAATATTTCCGCTTTTATCTAGAAGCAGGTCGATATGAGTGTCAAGCAGCTGAAAGAAAGTGCCATTTTTAACCTCCCGGACTGTATTTACATATGATGAAAATGCCTGAATGAGACCATCACCGGAAATTATGTAATTTTTGCCGAGTGGGTGACTTGATGTAAGCATAATACCTGTAATAAATACAAATGATGATATAAGAAGAACTGATATATATACTTTGTATTTTTGTATAAATGAAATGAAGCTGTTATAAAATGCCTGAATTTTTGATGTATCTTTACTGCATTTGCGGATCAATGCAGGGCAGAAC